>SXQI01000111.1 GCA_005793025.1 Verrucomicrobiales bacterium | reverse complement strand
GTTGGATTTGCCGCACTCCTATCGCCAAAACGCCCAGAACCACGAAGCAGATTAAAATAACGCATGTTATTTTGGCGATTTCCCAAACCGGATTGCGCTTTCCGTAAACCTCGGTCGGTTCACGCCACGTGCCTTGATTTGCATTGTCCCTTGCGGTTGTTCCATGAGCAGTTTTTGGTTTTTGTGCCACGGGCTGAACATCGATCTCGGGACGCGCCTGTGACGATGTCCGTGCTGGACTCGCTGACTTAGCGTGCTCGATGGACAATGCGGCAACATTACTGTCGACGGCTCCGAGAGGATTGATGGCACGGACGAGGTATCGGGAGGTGCCGAGGGGTGGGTTGTGAACAAAGAATTCAGGGCCCGTTGCACCCCTGATTTCCTGCGAATTCCCATTCCTGTCCACGCTAAACCACTGATATTGAGGAGTAGGCACCCCTTCCGCCTCAGCACTAAGCGTGGTCGTTTCCCCCAATGTGAGGGTGACGTTTTGAGGCTGTTTGACGAATTTGGGTGCTTGTGGGCCTTTGCGGGCAAAAATCCCTTCTTGGTTCGAGACCCGCGCCGGGCGGACATCAATAAGGTTTTTGCTATCCGGCCCGGCAAATCGACTGGAGGCTGGGTTGTCAGAAAAAAGGCAACGCCACCGGTAATCGGCTGGGTTGTCTTGCTCCTGCATGGAAGTGGTGAACGTGTATTGCCATGCCGATCCTCGGAAGTCGCCGCGAGGATCACGGAGCTCTAGCAAATCCAAACTCTCGGCGAATAATGTGAGGATTTCGCGTTCTAATAAGCCATCTACTCGGAAGGCAATGCCTGCCCGTGCTTCGAGCAAACCGTATCCGTTCACGGCGTCCCCTGTGAGTCCTAGCCAATTCTTCGCCGGAATAGACACGCTTCCCTGAATCGTTGGGAGCCCCGACCAATCTTCCTTCTCAAGCAGTTGTGGTTCTCTGGACCATGAGGCGACCCAGCCCTTCCAATCCCGTAAAATGATGGGAGGTGATGGGAATTGACGGATTTCCTCCGGAGTAAAAACAAGGTGGTGTGCAACGAAATTGGTTCGCCCGGTGAAATCCAGTCCGGAATCCTGAATCTTGCTCAAGACATAGTAATGCGAACCGCGAATCTCCGTAATTCTGTAGGAATAAATCGGACGATCTTTCCCGCCAGTCAATGCATGGTGCTGATAGTAACTCCACTTTTCCAATTGAAGCCTGAGTGCTTCGCGCATGCCTGCGGTGTGCGCCACGGTGCAATGCCCCGATCGACCGGCAACTAAACCTCGAGGGGCGCTGGTGTAAATGAGTTGCTCGGGCATATCAGTGGCGTGCAGGTTTTTATAACGACGGATTTGATCCGGCCGGGTTGCCGCTAGGGAGAAGGGGTGGGTAGATTTGCGACAAGAGCCAGAGGGTTGGCACTTCGACGTGGAAGGGTTTGAGTTGGGATGGGTCGGGGACGTAATCACCCCGGCTGGTCTTCACTGGGGTGTGGCCGAATGAACTTGCTGCAAAAAACATAACATTCGTGCTCAGTGCTGTGGCGTTCGCAACGACTGACGGACAAAGCCGGTGCATCAATTCGCGGACGATGGTGGAATTCCTATCGATGGCACCTTGATCGAGTATTCCAGTGTGGATCGGTTGGGTGATAGGTTGGCCATTAAGCAACGGGAGCCATGCATCGCATTTGCCGACAACAAACGCGATTGGAGTGCTGAAAACCTCATGTGGCCGCAGGTTGCGGATCGCGTGAATCCGCACGCGCATTTCGGCAAGGATGGTGTCCTGTTGATCTACGACGGGCTTTTCGAGCTGGGGATCCTTGGTGTTACTAATGGCTCGTCGGAATTCTGGACTGTTGAATGGGTCGAACAGATAGATGATTCCAGAGGCACTGGCGACATGTTGTGCGCCGGGTTGTTCGTGGATATCGACGCCCGGCTGAAAATGTTCGCCAGCGTTGTCGTAAAAAATCAATGCGCACTGCTTGGCTGGCGTATTGCGCCTTGGTATAATGGTGTAGATAAAGGGGCGCGGGAGAGCGACCATTCTGCCTTGGCGTGGCAACTTCTCATACATCGCGCCTTCAAAGACCGTTTTTGCGAGCTTTGCCTCCTCAGGTCGGATGGCTCCAAACAATGCTTTCCGCATGTCGTTTACGGGCGCGTTACCGGTAGGATCACTTTCTAGCCAGGTGACACCAAAGTCGCTGTAAAGCGTGGCGGGTAGCATTTTTGTCAGAACGCTGAGAAAATAGGATTTCCCCGCACTTTGATCACCCACAAGCGAGATGATGTGGTGCGGAATCCCGAGAAAGCTCCGGGGAAGCTTCCGGCGACAGTGTGGACAGGCGATCTCGGATGACGGAATCCCCATCGCATCAAGGGCTTGCCCCGCGTTATCGAACCGCGTCGCAAGAAACCGCTGCTGCGCATCGATTCCGAGCAATGGGTCGCCTCGCAGCGAGTCATGCATCGCAATGTGCATGATGTCGCCCGTATCGAACCGAAGCCAGCACACGGGGCACGTTTGCGTCCCTTCAAGGTTAGCTTTGGAAATCCCCGTTCCCGGGGGCGGCATCGGGGGTGGTTGAAAAGTTGAGTGGGGATTCGGAGGGGGTGGAGGGACGCGGAGCTCTTTGGCGCAACGTGGACAATCCACAAGCCGCCCAGCGTCTTGATTTTCCGCCTTTAACCTTTGACCGCATGATGGACAGACGAATCTATATTCCATAACCTTTCACAAACCTTTATGCAGTGAGTGTTACCCCCCCCCCGATTTTGTCAAATGTTTTTTCGATTTTTTGAAGGTTTTTTTCGCCTTTCATTTTCGAGGTGGTGGACTATAGTCCGCCGCTTGTTATTGAACCGTCTGAATCACTAAGAATATGGCCGCAGATACCTCCGTTGCTCAGCAAGTTACCGCCCCTCCACTCGCGCCTTTTGGGCTTAAGAGCAAGCTAGGGATGACCCCCAACCGGCCGCCACAGTTCGCGATGAAGGTGCAGAATGCTGCGGGTCAAGAGGTTGTGTTGGCCTGTCCCAAGGCAACGCGCGGATTGGTTGCTTTGATGGATGTCCACGCGGTGAACGGGGGTGCCGCTTGCCATTGGGGTGGACCTGCGGCGTTTGCTGAAATGTTGGCCGCAGTCCATGCGATTATGTTTTCAGTGGCAGATCGACCATGGTTCGAAGCGTTCAATTTTGTCAACGATGCGGGGCACGCCGAGAATGGGGTTTATGCTCTCCAAGCGAATTATGGTTTTGCGGGGTTATCTGTTGAGGATCTCAAGGGTTTTCGGAGTATTTCCAGCAAATTGACAGGCCACGGAGAATCGCATTTGAATCCTGAAGGGGTGTTGCTGAGCAATGGGCCGTTGGGCTCGTCGCTTCCTCAAGCTCAAGGGTTAGCAGTCGCAGATAAGGTGGCGAAGAATTCCCGCACCACGATCTGTATTGTTTCGGATGGCGCATCGATGGAAGGCGAAGCTAAAGAATCGTTCGCTGCCATCCCGGGTTTAGCGGCCAAAGGCCGGGTGAATCCGTTTGTCATGATCATTTCGGATAACGACACCAAACTTTCGGGTCGGATCACGAAGGACTCCTTCAGCATGCAACCTACTTTCGCTGCGATGGATGCGTTAGGTTGGAAGGTGATTCGTGTTCCTCATGGCAATGATCTTCAGGCGGTTTATCTCGCTATTGAAAAAGGAATCGCTGAAGCCAGTGCCAACGCCAATCAACCCGTCTGCCTCATCTTAAAAACCGTTAAAGGTTTTGGGGTGAAATCCACGATGGAAAACTCTGCGGGAGGTCATGGGTTCCCTCTGGCGAATGGGGAGAAAATCGTTGAGTTCGTAGACGAAATCTTCGACGGCAATACCCCAGAGTTATTTAAAACTTGGGCGAAGAGTTTGCGCCAAGGTTGGGAGGAATCGGAGGCGGCTAAAAAGGCGAAAGCTCTGGCAGCAGCCGGGGTGGCGTCTGTGCCTGCTGTCAAAAAGGACAAGGTTCAAGCAGGTCTTGCCAAGGGGGCCATTCGTGCGGCGACCGATGGCTTGCCTGTGTTTTCGGTTTCTTCCGATGTGCAGGGATCGACTGGCATCAGTCCCTTCCAAAAAACTTTCCCAGACCGATTCATCGAGGTGGGGATTGCTGAATCGAACATGATTAGCACAGGCGCGGGTTTGGCGAAGGTCGGCTTCATCCCGATCGTGGATACATTCGGCCAATTCGGCGTCACCAAGGGGAATCTACCCCTCACGATGGCCGCATTATCTCAATCAGGGGTGGTTGCGATGTTTTCGCATGTCGGATTTCAAGACGCTGCCGACGGTGCCTCTCACCAAGCGACGACTTATTTTGCCGCGCTGAGTTCGATCCCGCATACCACCGTGATCTCACCTTCCTGCTCGGATGAAGCGGAATCGCTCATGTATCAGGCTCTCCACCAATATGCGGAAGCACGTCGAACCGGGAATGAGCCAGAGAATTACATCTTTTTTGTGGGTCGAGAGAATTATCCGCTGACTTGGATCGAAGGGGCTACATTTCCGTGGGGAAAAGCCCAAGTTATCCAACAGGGAGCCGATGTGGTTCTGGTTGGTTGCGGCCCTTTACTGAGTAAAGCCATCGAAGCCGGCAAAAAACTGGCGGCGCAAGGCGTTCAGGCCACGGTCATCAATGCGCCCTTTGTCAACAAGGTGGATATCGAAACCATTGGGTCGGCGGTCCGAGCTGCCGGTGGAAGATTGGTCACCATTGAGGATCACCAAATCGTGGGTGGCATGGGGGCACAACTCTCACACGCACTTTCCCGAGCGGGAGTGGCGCACCGTGTCGTTTCCTTGGGAATCAACGGCGAATTCGGTCAGTCCGCCTACATGGCCGACGAGCTCTACCAAAAACACGGCCTGACCGCAGACAAAATGGTGGAAGCCGCGCTCGGGTTGTTGAAATAGCCGAGTTCTTGACTCGGACGAGCCTTTCAGTTCTGTCTCCAACCTTGCCCGGGGATGAACTCCCGACTGCCGGAGTGTGAGCATCCTGCTGTGAACAACAAGGAGCCCACGAATACCACGAGTAAGATTTTCTTCATCGGGTGGAATCTAAACAGGATTGCCACCAGTGCAAGCATGGAGCAGATTGCTCTGCACTGTGAGGGGTTCGAGGTCGTTCAACCCTTCCGATACCAATGCCGAACGAATTTCAATCGCTGCGTGGGAAACTGCTCCTCGATGGGGGACAATTACAGGGCTCAGGGTTCCACCGAGCGGTGGTGTTGATCTGCCACCACGACGTGGAAGGAGCGTTTGGGTTAGTTCTCAATCAAAGGAGCAAATCTACAATGGCCGAGGTTTTCGAAGGCGAACTTCCAATTGTCCTCAAGAAAGAACCCCTATTCTTCGGTGGGCCTGTGCAGGGTTCCGCACTGAGCTATTTGCACTCGGACACTTTTTTGCTTCAGGCCAACGTGCTGCCCAATCTTCGATTGGGTCATGCGATTGAGGACGTGCTCGAGTTGGGAGGAACATTTTCCAAAACACAACGGCTCCGTTTTTTTGCAGGATACTCCGGTTGGGGAGCTGGGCAACTTGAGGCTGAAATGGAGCGAGGGGCTTGGGTGCTCCATCCAGCGACCCTTGATCTCGTATTCGATGATGCAAGCGAAAGCCTTTGGAGAAGAATCCTTCTTAGCCAAGGAGGTAAATCCAAACTGCTAGCGAACAGTCCTGAGGATCTAAGTTCCAACTGACGAAGTTGGTTCAAGGTTTACAGCATTTCGAGATCCTCAAATCATGTCGGGAAATGCCAACCACGAACGATAATATGATGAATCCGCCACCCATTCAGGGTGGGGAATACGCACGTCGTTGAACCGGTGGTATCGCTCCGCTCAACCACCGGCTACAGGCCACCACCCCTCTGGGGTGGAGCGAGCCGGCGGCCAACGGAAAGATGAGCGAAAACGCCGGTGCAATAGGAATGCGATGTCGGAGGCACCCAATCTTGTTTCCACCATTTGGTGTGATGCCGGAGGCATCTGAGCTTGTAGCCGGTGGTTGAGCGGAGCGATACCACCGGATCTTGCGCCCCAATTCCCAGCACCCGGCAGGGGTGCCAGCACATCCCAATCACGTCGTATTTGATCAACAATAAACCCGAATAAAACCATCTCTGAGGACTTGGAAAAGTTTAAAGAAAAGAATAACCGAATGGATCGAACCAATTTGCTGCGGATTGTCTAGTGACGCTGGCGTGTAAGGCGAATGTTTTGTTTAAAATGATTTACCGCTTTTTGCTGAGTTGAGGCCACGTTTTTTGGGTTTGCCTCGGTAGGAAATGGAACTCTTGGTGTTGGGTAGATTCCCCGATGGATCAGCCGTCATCCGCTTTAACTCACGGATTTGATCTCGCACCAATGCCGCTTTTTCGAACTCCAAATTATTCGCCGCTGTCACCATCTCCCCTTCGAGTTCGCGAATGGTTTCCGTCACGTCAAAATCTCCACCTGCATCATTAATTACAGAGGCTTCCTGATGGTTCTGGTTCTCCGAAAGGCTTCCCTCCAAGGCGCGGGTAACGCCACGCGGCGTGATCCCGTGTTCGAGGTTGTAGGCGAGTTGTTTTTTTCTACGGTAGTCGGAGGTCGCGAGAAATTTTTGGATGCTCTGAGTCATCACATCGGCGTAAAGAATGACCCGACCATTGATATGGCGGGCACCGCGTCCTGCAGTCTGAATCAAGCTGGTGGCTGAGCGAAGGTATCCCTCCTTGTCAGCATCCAAAATGGCGACGAGTGACACTTCGGGGAGATCAAGCCCTTCGCGGAGCAAGTTAATCCCCACCAACACATCGAAGTCGCCTCGACGTAGCCCACGCAGAATTTCAACCCGTTCGATGGCGTCGATCTCACTGTGCAAGTAACGCACGTTGATGCCGATCTCTCGCAAATAATCGGTCAACTCTTCGGAAGTTCGTTTGGTCAATGTCGTCACCAAAACCCGTTCCTTCAAATCCACTCGAATGCGAGCTTCGTTGATTAAATCGTCGATCTGCCCCTTCAACGGGCGAATGATCACCTCGGGATCCACTAGTCCTGTAGGACGCACGATTTGTTCGGCGATGTTGGGACCAGACCATGCTAATTCCTGAGGGCTAGGGGTGGCACTTGCATAGACCGTCTGCCCTTGCATGGCTTGGAATTCGGTAAAGTTCAGTGGGCGATTATCCAGTGCGCTCGGCAAGCGAAAGCCATGTTCTACTAGCACCGATTTTCGTGCCCGATCCCCTGCATACATCCCGCCGATTTGAGGCACCGTCGCGTGGGATTCATCAAGGATCAAGAGATAATCCGTCGGGAAAAAGTCGAACAACGTATTGGGTCTAGAACCCGGAGGCCGGCCCGAGATGTGCCTCGAATAATTCTCGATGCCGGAGCAAAACCCCATCTCGATCATCATCTCGAGATCATACTCCGTGCGCATTTTCATCCGCTGAGCTTCCAATAATTTACCCTGAGTCTCGAACCAACCGATCCGGTCGCTCAACTCCTCGCGAATGGTGAGAGTCGCCCGTTTCATTTTGTCTTGGGTGGTAGAGAATTGTTTCGCTGGAAAAATCGTGGTGGACTCTAGGCTTTCCAAGACCTCACCCGTCAATGGATCAAAATTGGTGATCCGTTCGATCACATCGCCAAAGAATTCCAAGCGGACCCCGTCCTCTCTCGCTGAAGGTCGCACCTCCACTGTATCTCCCCGAACTCGAAACTGAGAACGTTCGAATGCGATGTCGTTTCTCGAATACTGGAGATCCACCAAGCGGCTTAGGAATTGATCCCTCGAAATCTCCTGACCCAATTTCAACGGAAGGATGATCGCTGCGTAGTCTTCCTTGCTGCCGATGCCATAGATACAAGAGACGCTCGCCACAACGATGACATCTCGTCGGGAAAACAAGGAACTCATCGTCGAAAGCCGAAGCCGCTCGATCTCTTCGTTAATGCTCGAGTCTTTTTCGATGAACGTGTCGGTCCTCGGAATGTATGCCTCGGGTTGGTAATAGTCGAAGTAGCTGACAAAATACTCGACCGCGTTGTTTGGGAAAAAACTTTTGAACTCGGAATACAACTGCGCCGCGAGCGTTTTGTTGTGGGACATTACCAATGTGGGACGCCCTGTATTCCTGATAACGTTCGCCATGGTGAACGTTTTGCCTGAGCCCGTGACACCGAGCAGAGTCTGGTGGCGTGCTCCGCTGAGCACCCCAGCGGTTAGTTTTGCGATCGCCGCAGGTTGGTCACCCGCTGGCTCGTAATTCGCCACCAATTCGAACATTCCATCGGACGTTAATGTTCAAAAGACAACGGTGTCAAATCAGGCGAGATCGAAGTGTTAGGCTGACCCGGTGTGGGTTGCATCAGAATCAAGCGATCGGCATCGAGCGGGGATCGACCGAAGGAACGATCCGCTTTTTGAGTCGGGAAAATAACCCTATCGAGCACGGCGTTTTGGTTGGCGTCCGTGTCGATCAACAGGACTTGTTCCCCCGTTTTCTCCAGTTTGAACGAGGCATGCAATCCGGGAGTAGCCAATCCATCCTCATCCGCCCAGACTATTAAAAACCCACCCGCACCGATAATGGTGTTGGTAGGGAATGCCCATTTGCGTGGGTTGTTAGGCTCATCGGTAAGGTAGCAGCC
>SXQI01000110.1 GCA_005793025.1 Verrucomicrobiales bacterium | reverse complement strand
AGGTTCGATGAACATTTGATCCGTGAGCATAATGTCCTGATGCACGCGCATCGGGATCCGTTCCATAGCTTCCCGTACATAATCGGGATCAGGTAAAGTTCTGAGGAAATTACCCCCAAGACAGTAGAGCAACTCGAGTTCGCCTCTAGCCCCGGCTTCAACCATTTCTGGTGCTGTCATCCCCGGCCAATCCGGAACTGGAAATCCGTACTCTACGGCAAGGGCCCGTGCATTTTCAGGATTGATAGCCTTCCCTCCCGGGAATGCGGTCGCGTAAGCACCCATTTCCGCACCTCCTTGCACGGAGGAGTGACCTCGGATCGGCATAAGTCCGCAACGATCCCGACCCACGTAGCCGCGAGCTAATCCTAGATTTAAGATCATTTGAACCGCGTCTGCTCCGTAAGCGTGTTGGGTAATTCCCATGCTCCAAACGAGAACCGCATTTTTTGCCTGTCGAAGCAGCTCTGCAAACGCGACCATGCTCGCGCGTGGCAGACCTGATTGGCGTTCTAAAAGCGGCCACTCAAGCTGTTCGGCGGCAAGCCTTAATTGCTCAATACCAAGAGTGCTCGATTCGACAAACGAGCTACTGATGCCGCCGGATTCAAAAAGACTCTTTAATGTTCCGTAGAGAAACGCGATATCACCACCCTGGGAGATTTGAAACCAATGATCAGTAATGGCGGTGCCGAACACCGCGCTACTGGGTGTGGATGGGACCCAGTAACGCTTCATCCCGGGTTCGAGATAAGGGTTCACCATAACCACCTTGGCGCCTTGCAATTTTGCCTCGTGGAGATACTTAGTGGTTACAGGTTGATCATTCGCTGGGTTGGCTCCGAAGAAAATGATGAGGTCGGTGCCCCACCAATCCTGATAACTACAAGTAGTGGCCGCCACCCCGATGGTTTGCTTCATCGCCACGGTGCTCGGAGCGTGACAAAGTCGTGCGGCGTTATCGATGTTGTTCGTGCCTAGAAACCGCGCCACCTTCTGCGCCATATAATACACCTCGTTGGTGACGCCACGAGATGTTAAGAAGAAAGCGAATTGTTGCGGGGGAAGCCGACGAAGCCGTTTGGCTACCCGGTCCAACGCATCATCCCACGAGATCCGTTTAAAGCCAGGCTCTCCCCGTTTTCGTAATAAGGGATAAGGTAATCGGCCTAAGGCTCGTAGCTGGCTGTTATCCAAACGAGACAACGAAGCAACATCTTCAAGCAACCGGATATCCAATGCGGGCATCGTATTGAGCCTCAGGAGATTCAGCCGGGTCATGCAAAGGTGGGAGCCTTTGATCGTCCAATCATGGAACCCAGCAACTCCTAAGGCGCAACCATCGCAGACTCCTTTGCTTAGAACTTTCCACGCGTAGCCGAGGTTGTCGCGGTTTTCCCAAACAACACGCAACATGTCTCGAAAATGTTTGGGTTTGTGCTGACCCAAGCCAAATGGGACGGCATCAAGACAAACCTGCAACCACGATCTTCGAAGCAGATGGGTGGGTGTTGCTTGGGAGACTGAATTATTCTTCAAAAGTTCGAGAGAAGAGGAACCAGTGGATGTGCTTTATTTCCTTGCGACTGATTTTTTCACTTTGTGGCGATTGGGAAAGGTCAACTCGGCAACCCCAGATTTATCGAGTTCGCCTAGACCCACATCGATCATTTTTTGGAACTGTTTCTTGGTGGCAGCTGCGAGTGGGACCTGGAGTTTTGCACTTCGTGCAAGATCCAAAGCAATCCCCGAGTCCTTGGCAGCGTGAGCTGCACTGAAAAAGCAGGAATGATCCCGCTTCTGCATATCCTCGCCGTCAGTTTGCAACACTCGAGAGTTTGCGCCGGTTTGACTGAAAACTTCACGCAACATTCCAAGATCCAAACCGAGTGCTTGTCCTAATCCCAACCCTTCTGCCAATCCTGCGGTGTTGATATTCATCACCATGTTCACCAACGCTTTCACCTTGGCGGCTTCACCCGTTTTACCAACAAAACGCATCGATCCAGCTAACTTCTCTAAGACCGGTTTCGCCCTAGCAAACGATTCTTCATGCCCCGCAACCATGAGATAAAGACTTCCTTCACGAGCCTGGGTGATACTCGACGCCATGCAGGTTTCCAAGCTCGACGCGCCTACAGCCATGGCTCGTCGCTCGACCTCCAAGTGCGTGCTTGGTGAGAGCGTGGCACAATTAATAAAAAGCCGACCTTTGGCATTTTTCAACAAACTCGGGCCCTTCGAGGCAAAAATCTTTTCCATCGCGGCGTCGTCTGAAACCACGGTCAGAATGATATCCGAGAGTTCTGTAACTCGAGCCAAAGATCGACAAGCCTCCGCACCCAACTCAGATGCTATTGATTTGGCTACCTTGGTTTTGGAATCGAAGATTGCCGTGATCTTAAACCCAGTTTCCTTCAAACGACGCGCCATGTTGGCACCCATCCGACCTACTCCAACCACAGCAATCCGTAGTGACATAAAGCAAAAATCCCTTGGTAAATTGTGTTCTGGTTAACAACGTTTTTTTAGGCTGTATTCAGTCTGTTTGCAAGGAATTCCCCAAGTAAAACCGAGAACCCGAGTCGGGTGGGGTTACAATTAACTCTTTGCAGTTTCGGGTTTAAACTTATGATTAAACCCATGTTGCCCTTGTTGCTGGCCAAAGGTGGCCTGATGATGTGGTTGTTGTTGCTGGCGAGCGCCGTCGGCATCGGTGTTTTTATTGAACGATTCCTGCATTATCACAGAGCACAAATCAATTCGGCTGAGTTTTTAAGCGGAGTTCGAAACGTGTTTAAACGGGGGAACGTCGTGGAAGCTTTGTCGATTTGCGAAGCCACACCGGGGCCTGTGGCCCGGCTCGTTAAAACGGCGATCCTCAACCGTGAACGGAGCCGCGACGACCTTCGGGATGTTCTAGCTGAATCGGGAAGAATTGAGGTTCCACGACTTGAGGAGAAACTGAGCGTCTTGGCGACGATTGCCCAGATCGCCCCGTTGATGGGTTTTCTCGGAACAGTCCTCGGCTTCATCAAGATCTTTTACCGACTGCAGCAAGCGGGCCTTTATGCTCATATGGGACAACTTTCGGAAGGCATTTGGGAGGGATTGATCAGCACGGCTCTGGGATTGGCGATCGCGATTCCGTGCTACGCAGGTTTTAACTATTTAGTCAGCCGCGTGAACGAAATCGTCCTTGATATGGAAAAGACCTCGACGGAGGTGATCCATCTCATTTGTGAAGGCCGCGATCAGTCATGAGGTTTACTCGCAATGTTAAGATTTTCCGAGGGCAGCTCGAGGTTGCTCCGGCAGTCGGCGTGTTTTTTTTGCTCGCCATGATGGTGTTGCTCCATTCTGCATTCACTTTCACACCGGGTTTGTCGGTTGGGTTGGATAATTTCAGAACAGGAACCAATGCAGACCCTGTCATTGTGATAGATATCAAAGGTCGGACTTACTTTCAGGGAGAAATGATCCAACTCGAGAAACTTGAGGAAATGTGGGTCGAGCAATCCCGATTAGGTAAGCTCCCGAATTCGGTTTGGTTATTAACTGAACCCGGAACTCCGACGAATCTGGTCCTTCAAGCCGAAATGACGGCGAGAACTTCCGGGGTGAATCTCCGTCCGATAGGGAGTCGAATGGAATTGCCGGAGATCGATGACTTGCCGGGTACCACGAATGCCAGTCTTGTGGTCGCTATCAATCTCAATGGTCAGGTGTTTTTTGAGAATCAGCTCATAGAGATTAAGGTCTTGCGTGAAAAATTAATAAAAGCCCAAGCCCAAAGTCGCGAACCTTTATCACTCATCCTCCAGGCAGATCGAGGGGTTGAATACGGAAATGTATTGAACCTCAGTGTCATGGCCCGCCAAGCGGGTTTTGCAGAAGTCTTATTCGCAACGCGACCTCGATCATTTTTTTACCAAGAACCTCTCCTGCCGTTTCCAGCACCATGAGCTCGAACGATCTGACCGAGTGGTCCCGGCAACGATGGTGCCGAGTGATCGGTTCAATCGTCGCTGTGCAATTCCTTGCGGTGGTCGTTTTATCTAGTCGGCAGCCTTTGAATCCACGACCCGTGGTGAGGGATACGAATTGGAGAATGCCACTAGGAACGAAGGACCATACCTACCTAGAAGGTTCGTTACCTAATAATCCCTGGTTGTTCGCATCGGCAAACCCAGCAGGATTTTCGGGATCTGCGTGGTTTCGCCCTGCCTCGACAGATTACCAGGTTCCAGCTTGGGAGGATCCATCGGATTTTTTAGATTTGAAGGAGACCATCCCTTCGAATCCTTTAGCCCAGTTTTCTGGTATCGAAACCCTACCGAGAGAATCGAATCTCGAACTAGCTTCTCAGTTTTTTGTGCTTAAAGGGTCAACACCTCGTGGAAACACCAAGGCATCTACGTGGAGTTTTAGCGGTGATATCGCCACGAATACTTTGAAATCCGCCGTAACGATCCCCAATCAAATGGGTCTCGATATTGTCAGTAACACCGTGGTTCAGATCGCAATTTTACCCAGTGGTTTGATTCACGTTGCGAGGGTCTGGCGCAGTAGTGGCTCCCATTCGATTGATCTCCAAGCGGTTGCAATCGCTCAAACCCTGAGTTTTGTTCCTTCGAGGGCGACTCGCGAACAGGGCGAAAACCCGATTCTGACCTGGGGGTGGTTTGAGGTGCAGTGGCATACGGAAGCTCTACCCGTATCGGACGCAACCAAATCTTCGAATCCATGAATGTTGACCTCTTGGTATCCTTCTACGTGGTTTCTTTGCTTGCGGCACTTTCCGCTGTGGTCGTATATTCTGAGCTACGCAGGAAGCGTTTTGAACCGACTCCAAGCGAAGATCACATTTTCCGTTGTCAGGAGTGTGCTTTTGTTTACACGGATGACGCGGATGTGGATCGTTCACGTTGTCCGCACTGCGGAAAAACGAACGAAATGGTCAATTTTTAGCGGCAGGAGTTCCTAGGAAGTGCGTTCCTAGGGTCTTTTGCCTTTTGTAATAGAGACTGAGAGCAAAATATGGGAATGTGGATTGGTCGCAACCGGAAAGCTCGTGTTACCTACGGCTTTGATGAGATCGCGCTCGTGCCAGGCGAAATCACAATTAACCCGTTGGAGGTAGACACGAGTTTTCAGATTCCGCGCAAGGATGGCAGTAGCATTTGTTTAAAAATCCCCATCATGGCGAGTGCTATGGACGGCGTGACGGATGTCCCTTTTTGCATCTCCATGGGACGATTGGGGGGACTTGGAGTCATCAACTTGGAAGGGGTACAAACTCGGTATGAAAACCCCGCCGAAGTCCTCCAGAAGGTTGTAAACGCTAATAAGGACGAGGTGACCTCGTTGCTCCAAACCATTTATACTGAACCCATCAAGGAGCACCTGATTAGCAAACGGGTAGAAGAATTGAAAAGTGCAGGGGTTCTCGCGGCAGTCAGTTCCATCCCCCAAAAAGCAGAACGATTTGCTGCTATTGCTCAAGAAGCGGGAGCTGACCTTTTTGTGGTGCAATCGACTGTCTCAACCGTCCGCCATATTTCGACCCAGTATAAGTCATTAGAACTGGCTGACTTTACCAAGCAATTGAGGATCCCAGTAATCATCGGAAACGCAGTCACCTACAGCGTGACTTTAGAGTTGATGAAATGCGGTGTGGCTGGGGTTCTGATCGGGGTCGGACCAGGTGCTGCCTGCACAAGTCGAGGTGTGCTCGGACTAGGGGTGCCTCAAGTCACTGCGACTGTGGATTGTGCCGCAGCTCGAGATTACTACCACAAATCCACTGGCCGTTATGTTCCCATCATCACGGATGGCGGGATGAGTAAAGGTGGAGACGTCTGCAAAGCTTTGGCTTGCGGATCGGATGCTGTGATGGTGGGAAGTGCTTTCGCTCGTGCAAAGGAGGCTCCCGGACAGGGCAACCATTGGGGGATGGCAACTCCTCATGCAAACCTTCCTCGGGGCACTCGAATTCGTGTCGGGGTCACTGGGTCAGTTGAGCAAATCTTGTTTGGACCCGCGACGGTCGATGACGGATCCCAAAACCTCGTGGGAGCAATCACCACGTGCATGGGAAATGTTGGTGCGGCCAGTATTCGTGAGTTTCAGGAAACTGAAATCATCATCGCACCGAGCATCAAGACTGAAGGGAAGCTTTTCCAAACGGTACAAAGTGTCGGGATGGGAACGCGATAGTTAGACCGTGCCAACCAAAATCATAGCTGTCGCTAATCAAAAAGGCGGCGTTGGGAAAACCACGACTTCAGTCAATGTGGCAGCCTGCTTGGCGGCCCTAGGTCAACGTGTTTTGCTGGTTGATCTCGATCCGCAGGCGAACGCAACAAGTGGTGTTGGATTGGATAAAACCGAAGGGGCGAGCTCCTACCGTGCGCTTCTCGGTGAAGTGCCATTAATGGACAAAGTCCTCCCCACGGCGTTCGAGAACCTCTCAGTTGTTCCGAGCGAGGTGGATATGTGTGGAGCCGAGGTTGAACTATCCCGGCTCGATCAGCACATGCAACGGCTTAAGATGGCATTGGATCCCGTGCGTCAATCCGGAAGGTTTGATTTGATCCTGATCGATTGTCCTCCTGCTCTGGGGATTCTGACTCTCAACGTTTTCACCGCGGCCGATTCATTGCTGATACCGCTTCAATGCGAGTATTACGCATTGGAGGGTATCTCGATGATCAACCGCTTGATTGGCCAATTACGTGAATCTGGGGTCAACCCAAACCTTTCCCTTTTCGGAGTCGTGATGACAATGTTCGATGCCCGAACTCGCCTTGCAGCGCAAGTTGTGACAGAGGTTCGTCAACACTTTGGCTCGCTGGTTTTTGATACCTTAATTCCTCGAGCAACACGACTGGCGGAAGCTCCGAGTTTTGGCAAACCCATCATCCACTACGATAAATACAGCGCAGGCTCGGCTGCTTACGAAGTCCTATCGGAGGAGATTCTAAAACGCCTCAGATCCGCTGGCTAAAAGCCTCTTCGCCCGCGATAGCGAACGAACCTTTGGGATACTCAGACTATCGGCAGTTCACCGGTGATCGTCACGCCATCCTTGGTCGAAACTCCACCGCTCTGGAGCCGTTCACCTGCTACAGTGTATCCGGGAATGATCCTGTTGAGTTGGTCTTGCGTCGCACCGAGGTGATCACGAATGACTTTGCCCAGAATCGAACGATAATCAACGGCTCTTCTAAGATACCGTTTGCTGCTGTCGCCAAACATAGATCCCGTTTGGCCAACCTGCCATGGCACGGCATCCGTGGGGCTCACGCCATAGACCGAGGTCTTTACACCGGCTTTCCCATAACCCTTGACTGAACCGCCGGCCACAAACATAACACCCGCTTCGCCGTGGTCAGTTCCAGCATCACCGTTCTCAACCGAGGTCCTCCCAAACTCCGACATGGTGACGACAACTAAGTTTTTCCACGTGGCTTTGTCGGCATACTTGGTGAAATATTTCCTTAAACCATAAATGGCCCAAGCGATTCGTCTTTGCAAATTGGCGTGTGGACCTGTCGCAGCACCTTGGGCGGTGTGTGTATCAAACCCGTCCAAGCGTGTACCGGCGATAATCGCGTCTGTTTTATTTAGAACCGTTGCGGCAGCTCGAAGATCGGTGAAAAAGTCATAAGCTCCCGTATCGACGACGTATTTATTGGCAGCATTACCGTGAGCGGCATATCCACCATTTTTTGCATTGGAGGTTGGGAACAAATAGTAGGGCACATCGTCCCCATCCACTGGAGCATCGTCGGTGAAGGTATTTCCAGCTTCAGAAAAATCGAGCTGTGAAAAAATATTCAGAGTGTCCGAGAGGTTCTTGTACTGTAACGAAAGTAAGTCGCGATTCCGTTTTTGAGGAAAACTAAACCCTGCGGCTTCTCGGAGAAAGGCGTCTGCTTTGTTATTCCCTTGGGCGGTGTTGGGGATCCCAAATAGGTTATAACGTGTGGGGTCGCTAAGGTTCGTCATCGCGGCGTTGGGGCCACGTAGGCACAAGGGAAGGGAACTTTGAATCGAAACTCCTGTGAGTGCTAATTTGTTCGCGAGTCCGGATTCAATAATCGTGCGGTAAAAAATGCCTTCTTTCACCACTGAATTATTTGGACTGCCAGTTTCCCAATAAGCCTGAGAGTCAAAGTGTGAACGAGATTGTTTGGGATAGGCAACCCTGTGGATTAACGCGAGATCACCCGCGTTGTAAACAGGAGCCAAGAATTTGAGCGAAGGATGCAGTCCAGCAAACCCGTTCCCTAAGCGGATGGCTTTGTCGTAGCTAAATGTAGGGTCAGTCGGTAGGGCGTTTACAGGAAAATCACAAACACCGGTTGAGGCAGAATAATCAACTCTAGGATCGGAAGGGATCATGAGCTGGGGTCGATTTGTGAGGTTGTAAGCACTATCACCAACCGGGATGACACTGTTTAGACCGTCGTTGGCTCCACGAAGGAAGATGAAAAGCAATTTCTTTCCGTTCAACCCGAGCCCGTCTGTGTCACCTGCCAACGCCCGTTTGGCAACCATCGGGATATCGATCAACGACCCAAGAGCAGCGGTGAGACCGATCTTTGCGCTGTGGTCAAAAAAGTTACGACGTGTGATCAGATTGATGTGTCGCATATTATCAGTAGGGAAAATGATTCGCTTGGATCACTGCTCTTGGTATCGAGGTAAGGTCATGAGTGTCCCAACCATACCACGGACACGAGTGTCATAATTGGCAGCAGAAAGTGTGGTGGCGGAGAACAAGGAAACCGCGACTCCATCATCGGCTGTGTTCAGAAACTTTGCCGCGAGACGACTGTAGTGATCTAGGTTTGCACGTCCTTCGCCAGGGAAGAGTAAGCCCACAAAATACCGAGCCACTACGTCACTCTTGCTCCAATCTGCGGTGGGAAGGTTTTTCTTGAGCAGCGCCACAGGATCCACTGTGTTAGCCGCACCCGCGTCTGTTTTGCCTGTGGCACCGGCAGCCATACAAAAGGACTGCACAAATCGGAGTCTTTCGGCCAGAGTTCCGGCACTGATCCACCCGGGAGCAAATTCTGTGTACCCATCGGGTTCCGCACGCTGGAAAAGCCTCATTGACCCCATTCGGTTCAAGGTTGTCGGGATAGAATATCCGTCGGTTTCGGCCGTCATCGTGCCATTGGTGCTCGAAGAACGCAGGGCTCGAATCGCAGCAACTGTGAATTCCAACGGCGTTTTTACTTTGTGGTTCGATCCGTCGTTCCCTCGGAAAAGTTGTGAACTAAAAATGGTGTCGAGCACCTTTCGAATCTGACCTTTCGGCATATTCGTCTCCCAAGCTTTCATACAGGCATACACCAATTGGCCCTCTGGAGAAAGGTTTGGGTCAGTGAAATCGTATCCTACTTCAAAGTCCTCATGAACGAACAATTGACACAGTTTGACAGAGATATATTCCTGAGTGAACGGTAGGTCAGAAAGGTGCCCGATCACTTGATAACCATCTTGAATACCCGTAGCGGCAGGACGCGCAGGAATCGTGAGAGAATAAGGGCGACCCGCGTAGGGGGCACCAAACCTAGAAGGGATTACTTTGCTAGGAAACAGTATTTTAGAGGCTGTATTGTGGTTTGCTGATTTATATCGAAAACTCCAGACGCCTACCAAGTTTGCAGTAGCTGTGTTGGTGGCTCCCGGTATGAAAACTGTCGAACGAGGTGCAAGCGGGTTGAATTCGTTGGTTCGATTCAGGATATCGACCGACCAACCGGTCCAGCAGCGAGAAAGGGTAGTGATGTCCGTTTGGTCGTAACCGTTGTCCACCCCCATGGTGAAGAGTTCAAGCAATTCCCTAGCGTAGTTTTCGTTCGCGATATTGCTCCCGTTGCCTTTGCTGTCAACGGTATCCAAATAGACGATCATTGCTGGACTCTCGGCACTAATCGTAAGCAGGTTGGAGAAAGTGCATAGGGGTTTTTGGAGAGCGACGCGCCAACGTTGATTTTCT
>SXQI01000109.1 GCA_005793025.1 Verrucomicrobiales bacterium | reverse complement strand
GTATTGAGTTCATCTGCAATCACGCTCAATTGAGTGATTGGATCGATGAATTCTTTCTCGGCAAGGATTTGAGAAATCGATTTGCCACTCTTCGCGTTCTCTTGCAGAACCTCCTCAAGTTGCATCTCGTCGAGAAGCGCCTTGTTGCGAATCAGGTTCAGCAATGGATGGGACGATGAGTCAGACATAGACAGATTAAGCAGCGGCCTGAGCAGCCTTGGCACTTTCTAACTCTTGCAACTTCATCAGAATCCCACTCGGATCCTGAGATTTGGTGATCACTTCTTCTTGGGTGATCATCCCTTGTTGATACTTGTCGATCAAGCAGCTATCCAAAGTCATCATTCCGTATTTCGCGCCGGTCTGAATATCGGAGTTAATACGGAATGTTTTGTTATCTCGAATAAGCGCGCTGACAGCGGGCGTATTGACCATGATTTCAAAAACAGCGACACGACCGGGTTTGTCTGATCGCGGAAGGAGCAGTTGTGAAACCACTGCTTGGAGCACTGTGGAAAGCTGAATTCGAATTTGTTCCTGTTGGTTTGTCGGGAAGGCGTTGGTGATACGGTCAATGGTTTTGGCTGCACCCGTGGTGTGGAGCGTTCCAAACACCAAGTGCCCTGTTTCAGCAGCTGTGATCGCAGCTTCCATTGTTTCAAGATCTCGTAACTCTCCAACCAGAATCACATCCGGGTCCTGACGCAGAGCGCGACGCAGCGCCTCCGCAAAGCTTGGCACATCGATGTGAACCTCCCGTTGCGTCACTACCGCCTTCTTGTGCGTGTGGTAATACTCGATGGGATCTTCGATCGTGATGATGTGAGCGTCACCACGTTCTTGATTCATGATATTGATCATCGACGCTAGAGTCGTTGTCTTTCCCGAACCAGTCGGACCGGTGACCAGCACAAGTCCACGCGGCTTATACAGAAGCTCTCGCACGGAGGCGGGAAGGCCGATTTGTTCCATCGTGAGCAACTTGCTCGGAATTTGCCGCAAGACCATGGCAAAATTCCCTTTTTCCTTGAATACGCTGACACGGAATCGGGCGACTTCAGCGAAAGCAAAACCGAAATCCGCACCTCCCTTTTCGCGCACATGTTGAATGTGATCCTCAGAGGTGATGCTGCGCATCAATTCTTCCGTGTCCTCAGGCCTCAACGTTGGACCATCAATCCGCGTCAACTCGCCGTGAACTCGGATAACTGGCGGAATTCCCACACGGAGATGCAAATCGGCAGCGCCTTCAGACACCACCAACTGCAACAAATCTGACATTTGATAAGACATACTTTCGAACTAGGAAAAACGATTGAAATTCAGTTTAAAAATTGAAAGGTCGGGGTAGTGACTTGCTTATTCTGTTTCCACAGAGGTTGAACGAATAACCTCATCGGCAGTAGTTAAACCTGCAACAACCTTACGTGCGCCGTCCTCGCGTAACGTCCGCATCCCCATCTCACGGGCCCGGCTTCGCAACACCGAGGCAGGTGCCTTTTCATAAATCAATTTACGAGCCTCATCATCGATCACGAATATCTCGAAAATGCCGAAACGTCCACGGTTACCGGTTCCACTGCAATTGGAACACCCTTTGCCTTTTCGGAAATTAGGCTCCTTGAGGTTGCTTGGATTGATATCAAGAGCCTTGAGCTCTGAATCACTCGGCATGTGAGGCGCCGTGCATTGTTTGCACACCTTACGGACCAACCGCTGCGCCATCAAACCACGGGTTGAAGAAGCTACCAAGAAGGGTTTGACCCCGATGTCGATCAAACGGGTGACCGCGCTTGGAGCATCGTTCGTATGGAGCGTCGAGAACACTAAGTGACCCGTCAACGAAGCATTGATCGCGATGGAAGCTGTCTCCATATCGCGAATTTCTCCCAGCATGACGACGTTGGGTGCTTGGCGCAACATCGAGCGGAGCGCGGTCGCAAACGTAAATCCGATATGTTCGTTGACCTGAACCTGATTGATACCCGCCAACATGTATTCGACAGGATCCTCAACTGTGATGATTTTTCGATCCGGACGATTGATGAAATTTAAAACGGAATAAAGAGTCGTCGTCTTCCCGGAACCTGTCGGACCAGTGACCAGTAGAATTCCATCAGGGAGACCAACCAACCGCTCAAAAGTTTGCTGGTCGTCGGTGAGAAACCCTAACTCAGGAAGTCCCAGTCGGAGTCCTTCCTTGTCCAAGATACGCATGACAACACTCTCCCCGTGGTTGGTAGGGAGACAGTTCACACGAAGATCGATTGGTTTGCCGCTGATCGAAGTTTGGATGCGTCCGTCCTGAGGGATTCGCCGTTCCGCGATGTTCATGCCGGACTGGATTTTCAGACGGCTGATCATCGACAACTGCAACTTCTTCGGCGGGCCCTTCATCTCATGCAACACGCCGTCGATTCGATACCTCACGCGAAAAGTATTCGCCATGGGCTCTAGGTGGATATCAGAAGCTCGATTTTTGAAAGCATCGACGATAATCTGGTTCACCAGTTTGATAATGGGAGCGTCGGCCTCGACGGGTGCCCCTTCATCGGCACCCCCCAATTTACCCATTTTTCCAATCTCTACCTCGCCTTCGGTGATGTCTTGGATCAACTTACTGACGGTATCGGTTCCACTTTTCTTGGTAGTAGTTCCACTCCCTCCTCCATAGAACCGTTCGAGAGCGGCTTCGATATCCTGCAATGCTGCCACACGAGGGTCGACATTCAAACTGAGTGCCGCCCGAAGATTATCAATCGTATCAATGTCCGTGGGGTCGGCCATGGCGACGACGATCGTATCGTCCTGCAGCGTTACAGGGACCGCTGAGTATCTCTTCGCGAGATGCCTTGGAAGCGCGTTGATGACGTCATCCGAGAGTCGCAAATCCGTTAAATCGACATACTCGATTCCGTAGTGGGCCGCCTTGGCCTGAGCAACGTTGGAAGGAAGGAGTAACCCCTTCGTTACCAACGTATCCAGCACTCCTTCCCCTGTGGCATCTGCCTCCTCGCGAGCCGCTTCCACTTGGTTGCGCTCAATGAGGCCCATATCCACTAGGGTATCAATTAAAATATCGTCTTTGGCAGCCACGGTTTACCTGTCAAACTTGTTCGTTCTTTGGACTCGACGGAGCAGTCTATTGTTCGACCACTCAAAGTCAATTGATCTCATGATCAATTCCGCATTGAAACACTACAACCCAACTTGATAGCACATTTCATGCCCTGTTCGCGGAATGCTTTAATCTGAATTCCTTCTTTGAATTGTGTTACGAGAATCCGTTGCGACTCGTTATTGACTGTTTTAGCTTGGCCCCATGCGCGTGGTTGTCTCAGGGAGCACTGGCTTGATCGGTTCATCGCTGACGGATCGTTTGAGATCGGCAGGTCACAAAGTGCTAACCCTTCATCGATTCGTTCCCACGTCAGGCGATCGGCTCCGATGGGATCCTTCCTCTGGGGCCATTGACTGGGGAACTCACTGCGGAACCCAAGTTGATGCTGTCATTCATTTGGCCGGGGAGAATATTGGTGCAAACCGTTGGAGTGCAGCCCGCAAAGTCGAATTCCGGCTGAGCCGTGTCGAGGCGACTCGTTCGCTTGTCAAAACACTACTCGAACTCCCCCAACCCCCTTCGATGTTCATTGGGGCTTCAGCAATCGGCTACTACGGTGACCATGGCGACAACTGGATCGAAGAACATCAAGCATCAGGCAGCGATTTTATCTCCAAACTCGCATTGGACTGGGAACAAGCAACACTCCCGTTAAAAGCAGTAGCTTGCCGGGTTGTCCATGCTCGATTTGGGATGGTTCTCTCCATGAACGGCGGGGCTTTTGCAAAAATGCTCACTCCATTTCGCTGGGGACTTGGAGCACAACTAGGGTCGGGTCAACAGTGGATGAGTTGGATTTCTCTGGAAGATTGCACCGCAGCATTACTCCACGCCTTAATTGCACCCAAGCTTGCTGGAGGAGTCAATTTCGTGAGCCCAGCCCCCCTTCGAAACACTAATTTTACCCAAGCTTTGGCCAGATTACTCCATCGACCGGCTTTGTGCAGGGTGCCTGCGGGGTTGTTACGGATAGTCTTTGGCGAGATGGCAGACGCCCTGCTGCTTCGGAGTCAACGAGTCGCTCCCACACAGCTTAACGCCTCGGGGTTCCGTTTCGCTGATCCTACTTTTGAACCAATGCTCGTGCGTCTGCTTAACAACCGTTCTCCAAACTCCGTTCGTAATCGGCGTTGATGAGATGTTTAGATCCCAAGGCAACACTCAGGGGGTCGGTATCAGGTCCACAAAAGCCGTAGTGCAAATGACGTCGCCAACCCTCGGCGAACTGAAACCGACCCGATAACTGACCCAGTTCTTGTCCAAAATCATCCATCGTTTGAAGGTAGGAGTTGATTCTCTGCGAGGCATCTAACCAATCTTGCTGGCTGACATGCGCCGCCAACGCAGAACGCTTCAAATCCTGAACAGCCGAGGTATCTACAAAGCTTCCCGGGATCACCCGACGCCGCAAAGGATCCCGCAAACCATGAGGCATCCCATGATAGACCGTGACCTCGCCGATGTAGTGTGATCGGGGTGGAATGGTTCTGAAATTTGCTAAACAACGTGAAAAAGCTGCAGTTAAAGCCAGCCGACATGCATTGGTGTGATCCTCCATATAATCTACAGGCGAATGGGTCAGTAGAATTGAGGGTTGAACTTCTCGGATAATGGCAGCCAGTCGCCTCACTGTTTTGATGTCGTAAAAAACCTCGAGGTCATTCCCTAGGCTGGGATGATACTCGGTTCCTAATATTTTTGCGGCATTCTGCGCTTCTTTCGCTCGCTTTTTTTTAAGCATCGAACCAGCGTAAACCAAACTACCGCAGTTCCCGCTTGAGATGTTGAGGTAATGAGTTTCCCAGCCGGCCTGCTTGAGCAAAATGAGTGTTCCAGCCATTAGAAACTCAATGTCATCAGGATGGCTCGCAATCGCCATTACAGTTCTTTTATTGTTCATTCTGAGTGAAACATTCAGGAGCGGAATTCTGTGCAGAAAGAGTGACAGTCTCGAACTCGATCCACAAGCGGGATGTCAT
>SXQI01000108.1 GCA_005793025.1 Verrucomicrobiales bacterium | reverse complement strand
TCCGGGTGCGATGCCTATTTCGACCAATAGATTTGCAATAAAACTGATAGTCTCACGATCGGCTTCTGAGTCCGAAACATGAACCAAGTTTAATCCGCACGCCAAGCCGACCCTTCGATACAATCCGGGTTTGGATTTTGAGTTAAACCGCATGACCACCGGTAGGCAAAGAGCATTCGCAAGCCCATGGTGCAGACCACAAACGGTGGAGAGAGGATGCGCAAGGGAATGGGTAGCCCCCAAATCTTTTTGAAACGCAATCGCACCCATTGCCGCAACCATCAACATCATCCCACGGGCCTCCAAATTGTGAGGGTCTCGAACGGCAATAGGGAGTGCCTTGACACCAAGGTGAATCCCTTCGAGAGCGATCCCATCACAGAGCGGATGGAACTGGGGTGAAGTGAACGATTCGATGCAATGCGTCAGGGCATCTGCTCCGGTTGCAGCGGTGAGTTTGGGTGGTAAATCCACGGTGAGCTCCGGATCGAGAACCACGAGTGCCGCGAGTAACGCCGGATTGAATAGCACCGCTTTACGTCGGGTTTTTTCGATGATAATTACAGAACTCCGTCCTACTTCGCTGCCAGTTCCCGCAGTAGTTGGAATGCACACACAAGGTGCTAAACCAGCCCAAGATTCTCGCCAATCGAATTCAGCGAGATTCAATTCGGGTCGTTTGATCAGCAAACGAATCGCTTTACCTACATCCAAAGCACTGCCACCCCCAAAGGCAATCACACCATCGCAGCTCTCGCGTTGATACATCGCTGCACCGTTGATTACGTCTGTTTCCGTTGGGTTTGGGTGCACGTCTGAAAACAAAGCCCATCCTTGAGTCAATTGTCCGAGAACTAGAACCAATTTTTTGTAGGCAGAGGTGGTAAGTAAACCTAGATCCGTAACCACCAGCGGTCGGTTGACACCCAAATGAGCTAAACGCGCTGGCAATTCCGCTAGCGCACCAACTCCGAATAGAATCGGTGTTGGAAATGAAAAAGAGGCACTCACACTCATAATTATCTGCGAACCAGATGGGGTTGGTTCCGGCAAGAATTATACCCCACAGAGGTCGGCGTAGGGGTCACGCTAGCAAGTTTCGAAAAAAGTCCAAGTCAGTTCAATTCGCTCCATAAAGAAAATCGGTTAACGGCCTTCTGAAATAAACATGTGACGGAATTGAACACGACCTGATTTGCCCTGCAAGCCGATCGATCCCGTGGAAAGAATACTCGGAAGTTCCGCAGCAGAGATGACCTCCTCCGCGTTGAGTAGCACGGTCAGTTGGTTATTTTGCATACGGATTTCCATCGCGTTCCAGTCGCCCACGGGGCGATCAGCCTGTCTTTTGGGGGTCATAGCCTTCCGTTGCTGTGCCGTCAGTTGAGGATCTTCGCGAGAATCCCATAAGCCTCCGCTTCCGATTGGGTAGCAAGAAAGGTCCACATTCGCCTTCGATGAACTTCGAAACAAAACTCCGCCAGCCCCCGCGTCGAGCACACGTTGAGTTATCGGCTTACCCTTTTCATCGATAGCATAAGTTCCGTCCAAGTTGATCACTGGGAGGTCATTCCACTTGGGTGGATCCGGAAGCCGCCATTGGAAGCGGAATACGAAATCGAGATACTTGGCGTTACTCCAAAGCTGCTCACCCATTCCATCGTTTTCTAATACCCCGTCCTTAACTGACCAATGAGCCACCTCTTTACCTTCTTGATTCCATCCCTCGAGACTCCTCCCGTCAAAAACGGGCTTGAAGCCGTCCGGGTTACTCACCTTCGCTGATTGGCGTGCATCACTACGTCGTGACTCAAGGAAAGCAATCAGATCAGTAAACTGTTTCAGGGTTAAACCAACGTGCAATCCTTCTGGCATTAGCGACAAACCGCTCTTGCTGCGAGTGAGCACTTCTTCCTTTGGGATCGTTACCATCTTACCACTACTGTCTAATACGGTGATTGTTTTAGCATCCTCACCTTTCACCAAACCAGACACCGATTCGCCACCTTTGAGTTCGATGGAATAGGCCTGATAACCCTCTCGAACGACCCGGCTAGGGTAGAGAATATGTTCGATTAGAACGGCTTTCGGGAACTGCACCCCGATCAAGGTTAGATCAGGTCCGACCATCCCACCTAGGCCAGCCACTTGATGGCATTTAAGACACGCGACCCCTGCCTCGTCCCAAAAAAATCGCTGACCAGCTAAGGGATCCCCCTTGTTCGCAAGCGCGTAGGCTTCAAAATCTGTGGGTTCCAATACTTTCACTTGCTCTACAAAGATCGGACTTTTTAGGGCTTGCTCGTCTTTTTCATAAATTTTTCGGAGCTCCACCAAAACCCCGGGCTCCAACCCTGAGCCGCGTTGCTGAAGATTCTCCAAAACCTTACCTTTAATCGATTCCATCGCTTTCCGAGTAGAATCGCGAACGGATGGATTGGCACTCGCTAAACCTTTCAGGTAAGCATCCAGCGCACGCACATCCGCTAAACGTAGTAGTGCCTCGTATACGACCGTTTCCGTTCCCTCTTTCCCTAATTGTTTTAAAATCGCGAGAGTTGAAACCTGATCCCTTAGGTTCCCCAGAGCTGTGATCGCAGCCTTTCGAATGGCCACGGAAGGGTGATCCAAAAGCGTTCGGGCAACAATCGCAGATGGTTCACCGGGGATCTCTCCAACGGCTTTCAGAGCAGCGATACGGATCGAATCTGCAGCTGTTGGCGATAGAACTTTCCCATGGAGAAACGGCAATGCCTCTGCCAAGTGAAGTTCCCCTAAAACCCTTATCCCTTGCAGTTCAGCGTTCAACGGAAGCCCCGCACTTAATCGGCGCAGTAGGGACTCGGTCCCCTGCTTCCCTCGGGTTGCAGCAACACCTTGGACTGCGATCTCGAGAATTTCCGACTCTGTTTGCTCTGTCAAAACGCGTGCGAACAACGTATCGGAATTGCTATCCTTGAGATCCACAAGCGCACGTAGGATGGCTTGTTTAACTTTCGGAACACTTTCCAATGAAAAAGCCGCCTCCAATTGACGCGCGCCACTCTCTCCACCGATAACTCGGGTCCCCTCAACGGCTGCAAGTCGAAGATCCTCCGAAGGATTTGTGATTTGTGATTTTAGAAAACCCGAAATAACCATCGTCCCTTCCCAATTCTCTGTCTTTATCGGACGGGGAGCCAAAGCGGGGTGGTAAGCCCCCCACTCGCCATTCCATGCAGGATATTTCCTCAGCATTCCTGTGAGTAATCGGAATGCGCTTAACTGGGCTTCAGTTGTCCAACTTTCGTTTGTAGCACATTCTCTCAATACTCCCGCTAGTGCGATGTCTGAAGTTTCTCTTAACGCCAAAAAAGCACCCTCACGAAAACGGGAATCCTTGTGATTCAGCACCGATGCAATCTTGCTCCAAGTCGCAGGTTGGTTATGCCCTATCCGATTCAGAGCCGTAAAAGTGGCGAACCGTGTGAAGGAATCTTTCTCATCAAATTTGCTCATGAGGGGATCAATGGAGGACTGCTGTCCCATTCGACCTAGAGCCGTCGCGGCTTCGAATTGCACCTTTTGTCGTGGGTCAGTTAATAAAGGTTCAACGGCGGAAGCCAATGATCCAACTCGGCGGGTTCCTAACTGCCTAATCGCATGCTGGCGTACGCTAGCATGCTTGGATTCCAATAGAGCTTTGATTGCTTGGCGGTGAGTGACCCCGTGATCCATTGCATCGGCAGCCCAGATTGCATGCATCAGTGCCTGACCAGAGGATGAGCTATCATTCAAAATGTTCGCCACAATCGGGTGACTTTTTCGACGAACCAATTCCCGCTGGGCACAGAGACGAACGTTTTTTGACGAATGATTTAACGCATTTCCTAACTGAACATCCGTTGCCAAACACGGTTTCCCCATCGCAGTTGCGACGAACCAATTTGGCTTTGGTTTCGAGGAATCCAGCCCGGTCGATGTCAGCTTCCACACGCGGCCCACCTTCACATCTTCTTTCGTATCTCGATGGGCCCAATCACAAATTAGGATCGATTTTCCGTCTGCCGATTGAGCGATTCCCACAGGTCGAAACTCTGGGGGAGGATCAAGGAATAATTCCTCTGAGTGCACGACCCGATAGGTAGCACCTTCCTCCTCGGTGACAACTCTTAGGATCTGACGTTTCCCAAAGTCAGCCAAAAACAAGTTTTCCTTGTAACTGTCCGGGAGTCCGTCCTCGGTGTTTGCGAATACCCCCGTGGCTGCTCCCCCACCAAAGTCGTGCATCATCCACAGCGTGTGAGGTTGGCGCGGCACAAAGTCATGCGGATACCCGTAGAATCCGCCCTCCACCATGTGGGTAAGCCTACCCATCCAATCATGCTCATCTGTGTTGTCGTAGGTGAAAACTGCGTCCTCCGAATTAACGCCAACATCCAGAATGTTCCGGACCCCAGTGGAATAAACCTCCATCTCCGTCCCGTCCGGTCTCAAACGAAGTATCCCGCCACCTTGCAAATCAATCCTTCGGCCATCGCGTCCGACTGCTCCGAATATTCCCTTATCCCCAACTGCCAAATAAAAAAAACCATCCATCGCCAACTTAAAATTCGCGGGCACATGATCATTCCAGTCCAAAGCCCATGGATTCGGGTTTGTATTTTTTAGTAAATCTTCCCGATCCTTTCCCACCCCGTTGTCATCCTGAAAAACCGTGAAGAACGGATTGTGAAGCACGAACAATCGACCCTCCAAGTATTGCATTCCGAATACGGCGTGAAGGTTCTCAGCAAAAACAGTTTTGCGTCCATCCGAGTGAATGCAAATAATCCTACCTTGGGGGGTGGCGACGGGAACCCGGATATCCATCGGGTCTTCTGCAACAAAAATACGTCCGTCTGGAGCACTACAGATCACGGAAGGATGAAGAACCTCTGGTGCCTCTGCGATCATCTCCATTTTCCAACCGGCGACAGGAAGCACTTCCGGAGCACCAAGTGCAGACAGTGCGATGTTTACACAAAACGCATATCCCAACAGAATTCTGTGGAAACTCATAAAAAAGTGATCGAGAACCACTAAGCTAAAACCGCAAAAAAAACAATCCAACATCCAAAAGGATCCGTTCCTTCCCGAGGTGGAATTGACAGCAGGCTGTCAGCCCCCTTAATTTGATTCATAGATTATATGATCGAGTTACAGAGTTCGTTGGTGGAGCTGATTCGGAAGACCTCTGCGGAGCTTCCTGATGATGTGCATCAAGCTATCCTCAAATCTCTCCTCAACGAAAAAAAGGGCACAATTGCGGAATCTGCCCTGAAGATTATTGACCGCAACATTGCGCTCGCGAAGCAAAAATCCCAGCCTATTTGCCAAGACACCGGCAGCATCATCTTCTATGTCAGCGGGCCTGTGTTGTTAGACCAGATAAGTTTTGAAACCACGGCACGCGCAGCAGTGACCGAGGCGACTAAAAAAGGGTTTTTGCGCCAGAATTCCGTCGATTCGTTGACTGGCGTGAACGATGGCACGAATGTGGGACCGGGTTCACCAGCGATTCATTTTCATCAACATCTGGCACCCACGATCGAAGTACGACTCATTCTCAAAGGAGGGGGTTGTGAGAATGTCGGTGCCCAATATTCTCTGCCGAACGAAAAGCTCAAAGCAAATCGGGATCTCGATGGATGTCGAAAAGTCATCTTGGATGCGGTTTTACAGGCTCAAGGGAAAGGATGTGGACCCGGAATTCTCGGTGTCTGCATCGGTGGAGATCGGGCTACTGGATACGAGTTTTCCAAACAGCAATTCCTTCGAAAAATCGATGATCGCAACCCCATCCCTGAACTCGATCAGTTGGAGACCGATATTGTTGAAACCTCGAACCGACTCGGGATCGGACCGATGGGGTTCGGGGGAGAAACTACTCTGCTGGGTGCCAAGATTTGTGCGGCAAACCGGTTGCCAGCATCATTCTTTGTGAGCATTAGTTACATGTGCTGGGCTTACCGGCGCCAAGGAGTCTCTCTAAACCCTCAGGGTGAGATCAATTCTTGGCTATATTGAGAATCCCATGATTCATCTAACCATTCCATTCACGGAAGAAAAAATTCGCGCCCTAAAAGTTGGAGACGCGGTGGAAATCAGCGGACCGATTTTCACAGGTCGAGATGTCGTTCACAAATACCTCCATGAGGGTGGAACGTTACCGTCCGAGGTCAACCTGCGAGATGGAATCATCTACCATTGTGGCCCAGTTGTGATGAAGGATCCGACAGGTCAGTGGCGAGTCACAGCAGCCGGTCCCACGACATCCATCCGAGAAGAACCTTATCAAGGCCAAATCATTAAAGATTTCGGGCTCCGAGGGGTGATCGGCAAGGGTGGAATGGGTGATCGCACCCTAGAAGCCTGTAAGTCGGCAGGATGCGTCTATTTTCACGCGGTTGGAGGAGCTGCGCAAGTGCTCGCGGAATGTATCACCTCCGTTAAGAGTGTTCATTTCCTGAAGGAGTTTGGTTCACCTGAAGCTATTTGGGAACTCACTGTTGAGCGGTTCCCGGTTGTGGTGACGATGGATTCCCACAGTCAATCTCTCCATCGAGAAGTCTTAGCAACAAGCACAGCGGCGTTAGCCAAATCGCTTTAGCCGCCCTTGGCGAAAAAACGTTACCGTTTCTGGAGCTTAGAGAGAAGACGGAGGATTTCCACGTAGAGCCAGAGGAGCGTGACAAGGAGTCCGAAAGCAGCATACCACTCCATGTAGGTAGGAGCTCCCTGTTCAACCCCTTGCTCGATGACTGAAAAATCTAGGATCAGGTTTAATGCAGCAACGCCAACTACCACGAGGCTGATTCCGATACTCAGTTTCCCCCCATCATGAAGCATGGGAGTCTCTACCCCAAACATCCGCAGAACGATTGTCACCAAATAGAACAGAGCGATTGCACCAGTGGCGCACAAAACACCACGCGTAAAAGCCGGTGTAGCTCGTAGCCAACCTAGTCGATAGGAAGCTAACATGATGAGAAGCACCCCCAAGGTTAAACCAATCGCATTTAGGACAATCCCGGGATACTGTTTTTGCATCACTGCAGAAAGGGCACCCATCAGCAAACCTTGGCACAACGCATAAACGGGGGCCGAGATTGGAGCCCAATTCGGCTTGAAAACCGTGGCTAGGCAAGCAATCAACCCACCAACTACACCTGCAATCATCACAGGTGTAAAATTCTCACCGCGAGAAACTTGCTGCCAAGTGTATGCACCGGAGCAAACGACCAAGAATAGCAACGCAGCAGTCTTCATGACCGCCCCTTCGGCAGTCATTCGAGCACCGCTAAGCTCGCGTACATTTCGGAATGTGGTATCTTTTAATACTGGATTGGAGGATGTCATACTTGTCCTAAGTAGGGATTATTCTCAGCGAGTTTTTTAAAAATGCCAACAGTATTTGAAACAAAATGAATCGACCCGTAGTCCTCTCCTATTATTTGTTTGCTGGCCTTTTAGTTCTGATGGGGTTTCTGCACCTAGCAACCCCTTTCTTGACGATCCTCTTCGGCTATCTTGTGCTGGAAAAACTCCAAGTCGTTACTCGGAACAAATGGTGGGCGGTGGTTCTCATGGTGTTGCTCATGACTTTAGTCTCATGGGGATCGATCTATTTTTCCCGCCAAATGTTCACCGCGATGCCTGAACTTCTGGCGAAAGCGATTCCGGCAATGATTGATTACTTGGACAACCATGGGGTGACCCTGCCGTTTGAAGATCCACAAGGACTTAAAACCATGATCGTGGAAAGTTTCCAGCACCAATGGGGAAACCTAGGAAAACTGGCGGGCAATCTAGTTCATCAAGTCGTTTTTGTGATTATCGGATTGGTGATTGC
>SXQI01000107.1 GCA_005793025.1 Verrucomicrobiales bacterium | reverse complement strand
GCGACAGTGGGTCCGAAAGCCAAAGAACTTTTCAATGATGCGCAGCAACTCCTGAGCCAGATTGTCGAACAGAACCTGTTTCAGGCCCACGCAGTTTACGGCTTATTTCCCGCGAATTCCGTAGGTGATGACATTGAGTTGCACACTGACGAGACAAGAGCTACGGTGCTGAGAACGCTGCATACCCTTCGCCAGCAGATGGAGAAGCAACCGTCCGAATATAATCACGCACTCGCAGATTTTATCGCCCCAAAGGATAGTGGATTGAAGGATCATGTCGGACTATTCGCCGTGACGACCGGCCACGGAGTGGATGCGTTGGCTAAGGAATTCGAGGCTGAACACGACGATTATAACTCCATCATGGCCAAGGCACTCGCAGATCGTTTAGCGGAAGCTCTGGCTGAATGTTTGCATAAAAAAATCCGAGAAGAATGGGGATTCGGCATGAGCGAATCCCTCTCGAACGATGATTTGATCCGGGAACGATACCGAGGGATCCGACCTGCCCCAGGTTATCCAGCCTGTCCGGATCACACGGAGAAACAGCTCATCTGGGAAATCCTTGATGTCGAGAAAAACACTGGCATTAAACTCACTGAAAGCTTTGCGATGTGGCCAGCAAGCAGCGTGAGTGGACTTTATTTCGCACACCCAGAGTCGAAGTATTTCGCCGTTGGCAAACTTGGTCGCGACCAAGTTTTAGACTACCACCAACGAAAGGGAATCGACCTCCCAACGATCGAGCGTTGGCTTTCACCGAATTTATTTTACGACCCTGAAACGGTGAACACCCCTCCAGTTAGCTGCAGTTGCGGGTCATCTCATTAAGAAAATCTGATAATTTGATTTTCAACCTACCGTTGCTAGGGAGAGTCGAACTCCGTTAATGTGACCTATGCAGATTCGTAATTTGAATCCCAGTCAGGACATCGGTGCGAGCGCGTGGTTCGTGCAAATCGATGGCCATCGACTGTTGATGGACGCGGGCACCCATCCCAAGCTTGAGGGCCACGCCAGCATGCCTCTCTACGAGGAAATCAAGAACGAGGACCTCGATGCGATCGCTATTTCCCATTGCCATCACGACCACGTCGGTTCATTGCCGATGGCTCAACGATATTTTCCAAAAGCCCATGTGCTGATGACCGAGTTGAGCTACTTCCTCGTGGAACGTGTGCTCCATAATTCCGTCAACGTCATGATGCGTCAAAAAGAAGAGTTGGGAATTCAAGAGTATCCTCTCTTCACCCATGACGAAATCGATGAAACCGCGCACCTCTTTCAAGGGTTTCGTTACAATCGAGAAATCGAATGGGCGGCCTTCAACAAAACACGCGCAGGAGCCGCTTCGCCGACCTTAGAATTTTATGATGCGGGCCATGCTCTTGGATCGGCGGGCATCATGGTCCGAGGAAGCAAAGAAACTCTTTTCTACACGGGGGACGTGAGCTTTCGCGATCAGACCCTGCTCAAAGCAGCGCGTTTCAACGATGTCCGAGCGGATGTTCTGATCATGGAAACCACAAGGGGGAATCGGATGACCCCTCTAGGTTTTACCCGCGAAGGCGAAGTCGATCGCCTAGCCAAAGCCATCCAGAGCGTTATTCAACGGCGCGGTTGCATCCTGATTCCAGTTTTTGCGCTGGGAAGAACTCAGGAAATTCTCGCTCAACTTGCGCTGATGATGAGATCCGGTCAGGTGCAAAACCAGCCCATCTACATCGGAGGGTTGGGACGAGTATTCACTGAGATCTATGACCTTCAAGCCCACCGAGCGAACCGGAACCACACCGGCTTAAAGCTCACTGATGCGTTGAATCTGATCGTTCTGGAAAAAGGACAAGCAGAGAAAATGCGCCTCAACACTCCACGCATTTTTGTCGTTACCGCTGGGATGATGTCGGATAAAACTGCGGCACACGATCTCGCATTACGCATGGCAGGCGATCCAAAACACGCGATCTTTTTCGTCGGGTACGCAGATCCGGATACCGCCGGTGGCCGGCTGAAAGCCGCAAAGCACGGGGAAACATTTTTGTTCAGTCCCTCTGGCGGCGAGGTGACAAGGCAATGTCAGATTGAAGACTTCGACCTCACTGCTCATGCAAACCGAGAGGATTTGCTAGACTTTGTGGGTCAGGTGAATCCGAAGACCGTCTTACTCGGCCACGGTTCCGAAGAATCTCGGATGTGGTTTCAGAACGCGATTCTCGAACGGCATCCAAAAATCAAGATCGTGCAACCTCAACCGGGCGTGTTGGTAGAAGCTTAATTCAAATGATCCTAGCAAGGCGCCGGATGGACCTCTATCACCTCGCCCCTTCATTCCAGTAAACGATCACGTTTTTTGTGGCTCGACCAGATGCGATGATATCCAGTTTCCCATCGCCATTTAAATCACCCAATGCCAAATCCTCACACGCCATTTTTCCAGAATCAATATTGACCGAATTCCAAACACGGCCTGTGTTGTCCTCACTCCAAAACAATCGAACACCAACCGAATCCCCTGGCTTTTTTCCGCGCCAACCGACCACCACTTGGCTCTGACCTTGACCTGAGAAGTCTCCACAAGCCACCGCGTGTCCATCGATTAAATCCTTCTCAATCACGACTCGCTCCCAAAGCGAAGTTGACGAGGTTGAAGTAGGCCCGAGATAAATACAGGCTTGGTTCCCATGCATTGGTTCAACGGTTGCCAAAAAACGTCTCCCATTTTTCAGCACACCCGAACGCACTTCCCCAGCCCCAATAAAATCCGTTTGCCCGGGTGGATTTCCCCCGAGAGCCCTACGGCCCCAGCTTCCATTCTGGGGTTCGATCAGAAAAACCCCCTCTTTTCCAGCGACCAAGAACTCATCACCCTTTTTGGCATTCCAATCGACCGGTTCAAAATTATGAGTCATATGGAGTGACGCGTCCAAGACCTCCGTGGACCATGGTTGACGCAGATCCTTCGGGACGGAGTAAGCAAGCATTCGGACGCCTTCCCCTTTCCCTCCTTGATTCCCTCGTCCATGCAACGGCAATACCACCAACCGGGAAGACCCATTCGTAGATTTGACCCATTTCATGCGGTGGACGGTGGGTTCTTTCGGCAATTCAATCGGAGTCCAACGCTGCCTACGGTTAGCGGGTGGAACTAAATAAAAAACAGCTCCGCTAGCGACGGTATCGTTTGGATTCCAACCTGCGCCCACGGCGACTTCAGCTTTGCCGTCACCATCAATATCAGATGCAGCGATGCAAACATTGTCTAGAGCAGTGAGATTCTCCGCCATGACATGCCTTGCCCAATCGGGGTTGGAATACCAGACCACCTGACGCTTATCGGCCAAAAGAATGTCGAGGCGCGAATCACCATCCACATCGGCAATCGCCAACCCGTAACCAATTTCGACTTTCCCATCAATTTCTTGAGCTCGAAAAGACGACATCTTGACCTCTGCAACCACCATGCAGGAAATGGACCATAGGAGAGTCGAAGTCAGGGTAAAAAAGCGAATCATAGGCACGTATTGATTCTTCAACAGATATCCGAGACTGAATTGCAGTGCAATCAGGAGGATTCACAATCGGGTGTGAACTGGGTAAAATCAGCGTGCCAAAAAGATGGTGCCTCGGCACAGACTTGAACTGTGAACCAATTGATTAAGAGTCAACTGCTCTACCATTGAGCTACCGAGGCGTCTCGCAAGAGTGGGGAATTGAACCTGATTGGAGCATGGATTAGCAAGTTTTTTTAGGTTTTTTCTCCAACGCATTGTTGACGCAGTGCCCGCCGGCTTTCATGCTTTATCAGGATCCGTTGTAGAGTCCCTCAGCGAACGGATGCTAAGCCTGATCGACCCTTGCATGAACACGTTGAATTTCAGAATCGAACACATCGGCTTGGCCGCGACGAAACCCGAAGATCTCAGAAGTTGGTATGTCGAAGTAATGGGAGCCATCGAACTCTGGACTGATGGGCAATTCCCGCCTGCATTCCTTGTCAGGTTACCCGCTGGTGAAATCCTCGAGATCTACCCTTCGACGAGTTCGTTGGCTGAAACCTCTGATAACAAACTAGGCGGTTGGCGGCATCTAGCCCTACGAGTGAACTCGATCGAGGAGTCAAAAAAAGTTTTGGAGGCAAGCGGAGTTATCTTTGACCAACCGATCCGGCAGGCGGGCGGAAAAGGACGGGTTCTGTTTTTTCAAGACCCAGAAGGCAACCTGCTTCACTTAGTCGAACGTCCCCCTGAATGGAGCCTGACGGGCAGCCCCCTATCTCGAGGAACCCTTACCTGAATGGCTCTTGTTTCTGTGGCATGAGACTGCTCTCAATCGTTGCGCTCCTCTCAAACCGATGGTGGTTAGCCGCTGGCGGGGGCATCGCGTTAGGGTTGGCCTTCCCAAAATCTCATCTCGCAAGTTTAGCTTGGATAGGACCTGGGATCATACTTTTCAGTGCGATGGGTAGGACTGGCGGAGAGGCCTTCCGACTTGGTTATGTTGCTGGGATTGTCCAGTCGTTAATCGCACTGCGGTGGCTGCTTTACATCCCGTTCCCAGTCGGAGCTGTGGCAGGTTGGTTGGCACTCAGTTTGTATTTAGGGCTCTATACGGGCCTTTGGGTTTGGTTGTCGTGGCATTTCTTTCCGAATAAAACTCCTCCTCCACTGGCTCCGCGCCTCAACCGTGAAACAGCAATCTGGTTCGGGGCAACTCCGTGGAAACAACGAATCGCATGGGTTTTCCTAGTCGCAGTTTATTGGGTCGGAAACGAAATGGTGACCGCACGATTCCTCTCAGGTTTTCCTTGGTTGGGAGTAGGAATCACACAATCCGAGTTCTTACCCCTCATTCAAATCTCATCCCTTACGGGCGTTTATGGAGTTTCATTTTTGGTGGTGTGGTTTTCTGTGAGTGCAATTTCTGCGACGACGGTTTTAATTGCGCACCCATATCGTCGAAAAGGATGGCTCATTGATCTCATTTTCCCAATGAGCGGCATTTTGGTTGCCGTGGTCTATGGTTTTCAATTTTTGATCAGGGATGGTGTCCCCACGACAACCGCAAATCTGGCGTTGGTGCAACCCAGTATTCCTCAAACATTGATTTGGGATGTGGCAGAAAATAAATCACGCTTCCAAAAGCTGATTGATCTTTCGGAATTAGCTCTTGCAACTAAGCCCGACCTGTTGATCTGGCCCGAGGCTGCCGTTCCGACAATGCTTCGCCATGATCCGGAGACCGCCAACGCGGTGAAGACTCTCCTCGGAAAACACAACGCTTGGGCCGTGGTGGGGAGTGATGACGCCGATGTCGGCGATAGTGGCACCTCCAAAGACGCTCGCTACTACAACAGCAGTTTTGCCATCAACCCTAGTGGGGCGATCGAAGGTATTTATCGTAAACGTCGCTTGGTGATTTTTGGGGAATACATCCCCCTCTTGAATTGGTTTCCGTTCCTTCGGCATTTAACTCCAATCGGTGAAAATGGTTTCAGCGCCGGGGAGAAACCCGTTTCATTTTACACTCCCAGTCGGGATGGAAAACATCGTATTTCCCTTTCTCCCATGATCTGTTTTGAGGATGCTTTTCCACAGTCCGTGAGGGAATATGTCCACGCGGACACTGATTTCTTATTGAATCTTACCAATGACGGATGGTTCGGCGAAAGCAATGCTCAGTGGCAACACGCTTTCCATGCGGTGTTCCGTGCTGTGGAAAACCGAGTGCCAGTGGTCTCTTGCGCCAACAACGGGTTAACGTGTTGGGTTGACCCTTTGGGGCGGATGCACGAAGTTTACTGGGGTACAACAGCGAATATTTATGGTGCCGGTTTCAAAACTGTCCCAGTTCCTATCTTGAGTGGAGAAAAACGCGTCATGACTTTTTATCACGATTACGGTGATGTGTTTGGATGGGGATGCACTGCACTCTGGGCAGTAGCATTGTCGCAGGCGTTCCTTCAAATGAAACGATACCGAAGGCGTTCGCACGTTGAACCAAGTTTAATTCCTAGTCAGGTCATTCGACCTTAGTCTATTCGTCTGTGAGCTCTCCAAAAATCACCCCAGATGCCCTCCGTGGCATGAAAGGCAAGCAACCTATCGGGGCGTTGACGGTTTACGATTTTCCTACGACCCGTTTGCTGGATGAGACAGGCGTCCCTTTTCTGCTTGTTGGTGACTCCTTGGGAATGGTGGTTCTCGGATACCCAGATACCACCCATGTCACAATGGAACACATGGAACATCATGTCAGAGCTGCGGCACGCGCTCATCCAAAAGCACTCCTTGCAGCAGATCTTCCTTACCGAAGCTACGAAACCCCCGAGCAGGCCGTGTTCAATGCGAAGCGTTTGGTCGCGGCAGGAGCCGAAGCTGTAAAAGCTGAAGGCGGGCGTTCAATCGTTCCACAAATCAAAGCGATCGTGGATTCTGGGATTCCATTTTGTGGGCATCTAGGAATGCTTCCGCAGAGTGTCCTTGAGGAAGGCGGTTACAAAATAAAGGGCCGGAGTGAAATTGAGCGTGGTCTATTATTGGCCGACGCCGAGGCCGTGGAACAAGCCGGTGCCTTCGCATTGGTTCTCGAATTGGTTACCCCGATGGTTGCCGCTGAGATAACCCAAAACCAAAAAATCCCCACCATTGGAATTGGTTCCGGCACGGAGTGCGACGGACAAATCCTAGTCACAAACGATCTGCTAGGAACTTTCCCTTGGTTCACGCCGAAATTTGTGAAACCAAGGTTGGCAGGAAGTGTCCTGATGCGTGAAGCCATTACAAGTTGGTTAGGCTCGATACAAAACACCAAACCTACATGCACGAAAACCGTCTAACACATCTGGATGCCCACAGCGAAGTGGCGATGGTGGATGTCTCTGCGAAGCCGTTTCAGCACCGCGAAGCGGTCGCTTCAGGAACTATTTATTTAGGAAGCGCGACTCTCGATTTGATCCAAGGTGACGCGATCGCAAAGGGGAATGTCCTCGCGACGGCTCGCTTGGCTGGAATCATGGGGGCAAAAAAAACTGGTGAACTTATTCCACTTTGTCATCCCCTACCCTTGAGCCATTGCGAGATCAATTTTGATTTTCCCGCAACGCGCGACCGCATCATCCTCCAGTCGAAAGCAACCGTGCACGCACAAACAGGCGTCGAGATGGAGGCATTAGCGGCGGTAACAATCGCGGCTCTTACCATTTACGACATGTGCAAAGCGGTCGACAAAACCATGCGGATTACTGAAGTCCGTTTGGTTTCAAAAACAAAGCGATAAAATGAACGTCGGCATCATCACCATCTCCGATCGAGCCTCTAAAGGACTTTACGACGACCTTGGAGGCCCTGCCCTTAAGAAAACTTCCACGGAAAATGGGTGGACTGTCCTAGCAGAAGCCTTGGTGCCCGACGAGAAGGGGGACATCCAACGTGCAATCCGTGAACAAATCAACCGAGGCTGCGTTCTGGTTTTAACCACGGGTGGAACAGGCGTGGCTCAACGCGACGTGACTCCCGAAGCGGTGATTGAAATCGCTGACCGCGAACTGCCGGGATTCGGGGAAATCATGCGGATGGAATCCATGAAGATTACTCGAAACGCAATCCTTTCCCGAAGCCTCGCAGTCGTCGTGGGTCGCACGTTGATCATTTGCTTGCCGGGTAAACCAAGCGGCGCAGTAGAGTGCCTTGGCTTCGTGACTGGAGCCATCCCACATTGCATAGAGGTTCTGCAGGAGGTACCAACCAGTTGTTGAGAAACTTGGCCGACAACATCGTTCAATTATTGGGAATCTTCTTGATCCCACTTGGGAAAAATTTCTGGTTTGATTTCCCCCCGGCGAATGAGTTCCTGCAGATCTCGAATAATGGTTTTTCGAGCGACACCAAAGGCACGTGCCAAAGCTGAAACATTGGGACGATCCTTCGAATTAACGACCTGTTTTCGAAGTTCGGACTGGCGACTAAGTCGATCCGTAGAACGACTAAAAAGAAACTCTGCATCGATACGTTTGGATCGTTCCAATGCCTCAAACCCACGCAACACTTCGCGATCCCCGCACTCATGCAGCGCGACCTCAACGGTTCGCACCAACCCATGAAGATCGATCGGTTTGCTCAGACAATAGTGAGCCCTTCGAGGACCTTGCAGGGCACCGATCTGTTGTTGCACCTCTAATGCACCAGAAACTAAAATGATTGGAACATGGGGAGCCAGCTCCTTGAGTTCAGGCAGATAATCCAGACCCAAATCACCTTGATCGAGAATATGATCGAGAAGAATCAAACGAGGGACGGTTTTGGCAATTTTGAGCAACGCCTCGCTTCCGCTCGTCGCGCGCACCAAATCATACTCGGCTAGTGCGTCCTCGTACAACTCATATTGCAGATCATCGTCCTCGATGATTAAAATCTGCGACTTCTTCATAATCACGCTGAACGCCGGTGACAGTAATCAATAAAACTTTATCTGGAAACATTTTCACACGGCACGAGGATCACAAATCTCGATCCCTTTCCGACCGTTGACTGCACCGAGAGCCCGAATCCGAGGGATTTGGCTAGTTCGTACACCATTGAAAGGCCGAGTCCGGTCCCTCTTCGGGTCGAGAAATCTTTCGTGGTAAAGAAGGGTTCGAAAATCCTAGGCAACACTTCAGGAGGAATCCCCACGCCATCATCACGCACCTCGATGACGGCATAAACTTGTGCTGTATTAGGTTTCAGAACAACTCCTTCGGTCGGTGACGAATCCAATCCGACTTTGAGCACTACTTCACCGTGACCCGGCAAGGAATCAACACCATTGAGAATCAGGTTGAGCAACATTTGTTGAAGCACCTCTCGGGCGCATTCAGCAACCGGCGGAGGATCCTGATGTTCCACTCGAATGCTGACTTCGGCGGGGAACCTGTGGTCTCCAAGCAGTCGGACTGTTTCCGTCAACAACTCTTGCAAATTGCAAACCACCAACGTTTTTTCTTCGATGCGACCCAATCCTAACATGGCGCGAACAATCCCAGCCCCTTGTTCAACCACCTTTTCGATTCGATCCACACGCGTCCGAATTTTCTCTTTGTCCTCAAGGTGTGAACCAATGATCTGAGCGGATCCTTTGACAATCGAGAGGATGTTGTTGAAATCGTGCGCGATTCCCGCAGCTAAAGTCCCGAGAGCACGCATTTTTTGGCTATGAAGGAGTTCTTGGTTAGCTCTATCTAATTCGTGAGTCCGTTGTTCGACTATTTTCTCTACCTCGGCGTAGCTCCGCTTGAGACGCAGATGGCGGTTGATTGCCAACCCAGCGAAGAAGCAAATAATCACTAACCCTAAAAGAGTAACACCCACCAGACGTGGATCACGAGACCAAGGCACAATCACGGTAAAAGCCAGCGAGGTCGTATGGATGTCTTTGTTTCCATTCCGATCCATCGCCCGAACTTCCAAGGTATGATCACCAGCTCCGGCCTCTCGAATCCGCTGAACCGTTAGGTTGGTGTAGGAAGACCACGCGCCGTTATCGAGGCGATGTGAAAAAAGAAGCCTGTTCGGCTCCGTGTAATCCCACTTATCAGTTCCTGAAAACCGGACCGTCACCCCTCTCCCGTCACCTCCGCTTTCCTCGATCTGAGGGATAGCCGTGCGAGGGGAATCCGAATCAGCCTCTGGATGGTAAACCGCCACACCTCTCGCTGTTCCTGCCCAAGCCTGTCCTTGCGCATCCAAAGCGACTTCATAAACTGCTCTTGAAGGTAACCCCTCATCAGTATCGAAAGAAAGCCACAGCCCGCCAGTGAAGTGCAGCATGCCTCCTCCTGTCGCGACCCAGACAGAACCATCGCGACCTTTTTGGATCGAGTTGACTCGCTCCAACCCACCTAAGATCAATTCCCATTGCCTTCCCCTGAGTTCGTAAACGCCGTCCATGGTTCCCGCCCATAATCGGTCATCCCCCACTTCAGCCAAACAAGTCAAGCGCTCCCCTGTCAGACCTGAATTGAGCTCGGGTGCCGCTACCGTGCGCTCTCCCAATCGCTTCACCGCCAAACCACCGGGACCGCCGAGCCAAACGTCTCCGCCAGAGGTTTGCGTCATGAACCACAACTCACTCGCCCAATCCCAATCAGGTTCAGGTTCAAGAAAATGGTGAAAGACTTTGCCATCAAAAGTCTCGAGATGAAACACGTTTGGATTATCCCGCTTCGTGGTTCTCACGCAAAGCACGCCGTCTGAGAATTGCCCAACTATTCTGACAATCCGCTGGGCGGGATGGATGATCGAATCGAATTGCCCAGTTGCCGGAGTGTAAACTAGAGATCGACCATTGGACGAAAGAGCTAGCCGACCGTCAGGGAGTTTGTAGATCGAATCATAAAACTGGAATGCTGGTTCAAAATCATTCGGCCAACGCACCAAGGAGCTTACTCCGCCACGATAACGTAGCAAACCATCGGGGCCAGCAACGTAGACCGAACCCTCCTTGGTTTCAAAATGGACCGCGTGCACCGAGCCCTCAAAACTCGCCAACGCAACGGGCGGACGCCAAAGTGCTGGAGCGTATCGTGAAACACCTTCTGGCGTGGCGATCCAAAAAACCCCATTAGTCTGCACCGCCACATCATAGTTGGGTCCGGCCTGAGGTTGACGAGTGAAGTGGGGTTGTGGGCCCACTTCCCGTCGCAAAAGTGAGCTGAAACACATTGCCCATTCTGACTTATCCCAAACTTTCCAAACCTGACGCACCCGATCCTCAGTCAACGGTTCGATTTCGATCCGCCCGTTGGCTAATCGCACTGTCGCTTTGCGGATCGGACTTCCATCCAAAGTCCCCACGGTGAGAACCGTCGAGTCAGCATCCTCAAAAGGACGTTGAAGATTCTGAACTCCACTGTCAGGTGGGAGTCGGTATTGTTGCCAAAGGGTCTCCGAATTGATGCTGCGCAATGGCGGTGACACCTTGATAAACCCGTCGGATGTCGTAATCCATAGGCCGCCATCCAGTGATTCCTGCATCTCCAAAAAACGTTGCACCGACAAGGCGGAGGCCTCTTTCAGAACAGTCAGTTGACGGGTAGAAGCGTCATATCGAATTAACGCGTTGGGGAGTAAGACAAGGACATGATTATGCTCCGCCGGGATCAGTGATATCGCCCGTAATTGCCAAGTGGCGTTATTTCTTAATTCCGATGCGATCCCAGCCACTGCATGTCTGGTCCATTTCCCGCGGTCATAAAACAGAAGCCCGGCCGCGTCGATCGACCATAATTGTCCTGAACGGCTTTCGTACACCTTATTGTTGCCCAGTCCATCAGCGGAAATATTGCGTTGCTGATAACCATCGAGAATCGTCACGATCGGTGCCTCACTATGATTTGCCACCACATGACCCCGAGGACTTACCGTCAAGGTGGTGTAATACCCTTCCCCTAGCGGAAACGAACGAATTTGAACCCCACGCTCCCCCCATGCGAAACCTTGGGCACCAAAAACCATCAACAGAATCAGGAGAGACGCGCTCAACTGCCTCCACAGACCCCATCGAAGTCTTTCAGTATTCATCAGCCAAGGAGTCGAATTTCACTTCGCAAACCCATCCCGATCAATTGCTCTCGCAACGCACTGGTTCGCTCTGAAAACCGAGGGAATTCCACCGCCGCCTTCACGAGCAAACGCACCATGGATTCGACATCGGAGCGGTGAACAAATTCTTCCGCGATCCCCTCTGGCCCGCAATTGTGGTAGTTTCCGAGTGCAACACACAGTGCAGCCGACGGGTAGCCGAATTCTTGATAGGCCGTCGCCTCGCAGGTTCCCCCGGGCATCAGGGCTCGTTGAAACTTGAATTCGGCGTTTTCAACACTGAGTAGATTCGAGATTTCAGTCAAATACCTCGTCCCAGCTTTATCAAACACCGATGCTTTGTCCCCCGTTCGGACGATCACCCCTTGCCCCATCGAAACCGGCGGAAGCTCACGACTGGTCTCCAACGAAACAACGAGAGATTCTTTCGGTATTAAACCATGCCTTGCCACTGCAATGGCTCCGCCAAACCCCACTTCCTCAGCCCGCGTCAAAGCGGCGCAGACCGTGTGTTTGACCCCTTGACGCTTCAACTCGATCAGAGTCCCCAACGCAGCCGCCGCTCCGATCAAATCATCACAGGCTCGGCCAAAAATCAACGAACCACGGCATTCAAAATTCGCCAGATCCCACACCGCAAAATGTGCGGATTCCATTCGCGTATCGGTCTCCAACCGGTAAATCCGCCGCTCTCGATCAATTATCGACCCCAACCGGCCGCTAACATTGCCTGGATGAAACCTGAGGGGAACTCCCGGGACGAAATACTTTTCCCCCACACCGCCTAAAAACTCTGCTGACCAAGCGAATTCATCGATTTTTTCCAACACGGCAAATCCGGGGTGATCAAGGTGTGCTGCAAGTATGAGTGGTCGGCCTTGTTCCCCCGTGGTGACCGTCAAATTGCCGAATCGATCTTGTTGATGCTGGAGACCATTCTCACGAGCGATCTCCGTCGCCACAGCGCGAACCCCTGTCTCGTGATAAGGAACGGCTGGGCACTCCATCAACCGTCGAACCAACTCTAACAATTCTGGTGAGCTGAGGTTCATCGAAGAAAATCCGCACCGGCACAATCTGCAAATCGCAGCCCATCGGAGGTTAATCGAAACCCATCATCTTCCAAAACTGCCCACCCGCGATCCCTTAACGATTTCATTTCCTCCTCCCACCCCTCGCGCAAATCCAGCCCCGTCACTTCTTTGAATGAAGGAAACGACCAACCCGATGCCATCCGAAGCCCAAACGCCGCAATTTCCCCAGCCCGCCGAACTTGTGAAAGGGACTCCACAGGTTCGAGTGCCCTCTGCCCCTTCTCGATTTGTTCGCAATACATCGTCGTGTTCGCCCAATTGCGTGTCCTGACTCCCCATTCCTCCCCTACCCGAGGTTCAAACCCGGCCGCACTGGGTCCCAATGCCCAATTAAATCCGCCTCGCCAATAATTGACGTTATGCCTGCAAGCACGAGCAGGAATCCCGCTTTCATCAATCCCTTTAGCAAAATTCGCTACCTCATAGCGGGTAAATCCCGCCTCTTGTGACCGAGTCACCAGACGATCATACATGTCGCACGCCAACTCCTCATCCACATCAATCTCCCCTGCCTGAAGCTGCGCAAACAACGGGGTGTCCTCTTCGTAAATCACCTCGTAACATGACAAATGCTCCGTCTGCATCGCCATCGCTTCGTTCATCGTCGCCTCCCAAATCGGCATCGTTTGTCCGGGAATCGCAAACATCAAATCAACGTTGATACTCTCGAAACCAGCCTTCCTCAAAATGTCGTAGGACTTGAACACCATTTCTCGACTATGAATCCGGCCCAACCGATCGAGCAACGCTTCGTCAAGCGATTGGACCCCCATTGAAATTCGGTTCACACCGAACTCCTTCAACAATTTAGCTTTGTCTAGTGACACGGTTGCAGGATTACATTCCACCGTCCACTCGTCCGCCCCCAACCAACCCACCTGATCCATTGTCCGGAAGATTCTTTCCCATTGGCGCAAATTAAGAATCGAGGGAGTCCCGCCACCAAAAAAAACTGTTTTTAATCGCGTCCCATCCGCCACCATCCGCATCTCCTCGGTCAACGCCGCGACATACCGATCTACACCATCTCCACCGGGTAGGTGGGAGTAAAAAGCACAATATTCGCATTTATGCGCACAGAACGGAACATGCACATAAAGGCTGGTAACCAACCCTGCCAAACGATTCGATAAGGAGGGTTGATCCACGCCTCGCTGGAACGATTCAACTTCGCGACCGCTCGCTGGGACACCCCGCACTAGGTTCAAATTGGATTCCATGATTCTCATTCAATCCTTAATACCTGCTCAAGCATCTGGGGTAGTTGACGCAACAGTGCTTCGTCAAACGCAACCAATTGGACCCCTGCACGCACCGCTTCTGCATGCAGTCGTTCTTCCTGCTTCGCGGTGAACCCGAGAATCGGAATATGGTTGGTTTCTGCCTTTTGTTTTAGAGTAGCAACTACTTCAGCAACGCTCCCCTGAGTGCTATAAAGATCCATGAGTAATACAATCGGTTTTTCCTTCTGTGCGACCGCTGCGACCGTTCCCAGTTCCGAGATGCATTGCACACGATACCCAATATCGGTCAACCGATTCACCAACTGGCTGCCTAAAAGCAACCGTTCATAAAATACCAATGCCAGAGGCTTGATCATAAAGATTCCGCTTCACCACTACATCAGCTCGTCTGCAAATTGCAAAATGTTTTGAACCTGTGGCCACCCTTCACTAATCTGCAATCGTCTTGGATCCTATGACTGTGCTCCGGTTGTTATCATTAAAGCTTCGCTATCAGTTAGTTGCGTTGACGATTCTCCTATTAGCAACAAATGCTTCTCCCAATGTAAACGCAGTTAGACCCCCGCCTTCCTCCCCTAACCCAAGAATCAACGGCATCCCTTACCAATATCTCGACTCGTGGGCTCGACAACGCGGAATGGAGTGTATTTCGAATTCGAGAAATTCTGAGGTCACTCTTCGGGCTCGGTGGGGTAACGCCTCGTTGTCCATCGATTCTCGCAATGCAACGATCAACGGAATCAATCTCTGGCTTTCCTATGGAATTCGTGCTCAAAACAACCGCCCCATCATCGCCGAACGCGACCTTCGCCATGTGCTTGATGCTCTGTTGTTCCCGAGGAAACCAAACCCGCCACGCCCCATTCGAACCATCGCGATCGATCCAGGACATGGAGGCAAGGATCCAGGATTCGTGCTCGGGAATCGTGCCGAAAAAACTTACAACCTTTTGCTCGCGCAAGAGGTTCGTGAGCTCCTGTTGGTTGCAGGGTTTAAAGTAGTTTTTACCCGTTACGACGATCGCTTTATCGAACTCGAACAACGTCCACAGTTGGCGCGTCGCGCAGGCGCAGATCTCTTTTTGAGCCTTCATCACAACTGCGCTGTCAACAGTACTGAAGCCAAAGGCGTAGAGACTTATTGCGCCACCCCTCTTGGCACCCCATCGACTAATGGAGGCGGTCCACGGGAAAAAGCGGAACCATCCAACAAATTCGACGACCAAAATATCCAACTCGCCTACGAGATCCACAAATCTCTCGTCCGTAGTTTGGAAATGAACGACCGGGGCGTACGACGCGCTGGCTTTGAAGTCCTCAGAAAAGCATCCATGCCTGGGGTGCTTGTGGAGGCCGGTTTCATGTCCAACCCTGAGGATGCGAAAAAAGTCTTCGATCGCAAATCCAGACAACAACTCGCCCGGGCGATCGTTGACGGCATCCAGTCTTACAAACGGGGGATGGAACGCGGCCTAGTTACACCAAGACGTTGATCCGCAACCACTTAAACGACCGCTATCTAGCTTAATATTGGGGTTCTGCATCCCATTGACCGATGTGCAGATACTGTTTCACTTTTCGTCGTTCGTATCGACTTTTGAGGGGTTTGGCAGGGCGATCCACAACACCACGGAAAGGGTGTTTGGTACTCAGAATCGCTTCAACAATCGTGTCAAGGGTTCTGATCATGGTTAATCTAAACCTTTCGTCACGCGACAATTCCGACGGGAGTTGATCGATCCCAACAACATCAAATAGCTGTGGTTTCGGGTTATTCCCATCACACTGACGCAGTTCTGGTTGCTACCATCCCCTATTTGACATCAACCCAAACAAACCGTTCGAAACTTTTTTATTTCGAACCAGTGTCAATTACCGATGAGCTTGAACAAGCCCGATTGCCACTCGTTCTCAGCCTGCGACGTGATTAATCGGCAACCCTTTTTTTCAAATGCCGCTTGGACGCTCGCAAATTGAGAAATCAGAATTCCCGCCAAGACGATGTGCCCGCCGGGTTTGAGACGGTTCAGGATCGTCGAACAATGGGAGACCAACAAGTCCGCCATCAGGTTCGCACAGATCAAATCCACCCGACGGAGAGACGTCACTGGCAACTTGGTCAGATCCTGTCGAGTAAAGCTCAATCGCTCCTCAACCCGGTTTCGACGGGCGTTTTCCTTCGCAACGCGCACCGCAACCGGGTCGAAATCAAATCCTTTCACGGGTTTGTATCCCAGCTTCGCGGCTGCAATAGCTAGAATTCCTGTCCCCGTTCCCATATCCAAAAATGAGCCCCCACCCTCTCTTAACGCCACTAATTGAGTGAGACAAAAATGAGTTGTTGGATGCTGGCCCGTGCCAAAACTCAAGCCGGGATCTAGGATCACCACAGACTGCCTCGGTTTAGCTTTGTGTTTACTCCAACTCGGTTTCACCAGCAAGGCAGGCCTGATCTCAATCGTTTTAAAAAACTTTTTCCAAGATTCCGCCCAGTCTTCTCGGGGGACTTTCTTCATCACGATCGTCCCTTCCCCCACAGATAGTCCAAACTGCGTTAGTTGTTGAACCCCTTCCGTGACTTGGGTCATTACCTTTTTTAGCAATGCGGGAGGTTTGATCGAATACCCCGTGACGATTGAAACCCCGGTGTCAGCATTGGTGTAAGTCGCGGCTGGCTTACCCAGAAACCGCTCCAGCAAGGCTGCAACAGCGTCCTCGGCCTCTTGGGTGGTAGTCACCGAGAGTTGAGTGATGGAATCCGCTTTTGGCATAAAGAGAACGATCAGTGTTCGTGTGGCACAAGATCACGCCACGCAGTAAAATTATGGAGATTAATTTCTACTCCACTTGGACGATGTAAAACCCGAGTCAAACTGGCGTAATCCACTTCGAACATTTTCGTCCGACGAAATGGCAACTCCAACATGATTGAAAGCAACATCCGGATGACCCCCCCATGACAGACCACTGCCACAGTTCGACCTGAGGACTCTCTCAAGATTTGTTGGAGACTCAGTTCCACCCGCTCCCGGAAACTGAGGCTCGATTCAGCCTCTGCAATCCCCCCGCTTTCTAACAAATTCAGCCAGTCAAACGGACTCCGGTTGAATCGCTCTTGCACTTGATCCCAGTTAAGCCCAGTCCAAGTTCCAAAATCCACTTCACGCAGACCGGGCAACAAAATCGGCGTCAACGCCGACTGTTGCGCCAACGGAGCCAAAGTCTGTTGAACCCGACGCATCGGGCTTGAATACAACACTTCAGGAGGTGCCGATGCGATGTAATCTGCCAGAGATTGAGCCTGCCGGTGTCCCCTCTCAGAAAGCTCCATGTCGATCTGGCTTCCACCAAACACGCGGTGATACCGCTCCGCAACCTCACCATGCCGAATGAGGATCAGACGAGTAACAAGCTCCATAACTGTTTACCCCAAAACCGATTCTTGTAACGCGAGGAGCCTCTTGATTCCGCTCTTTCCTAACGACAACATCTCCGCCAATTGAATTTCATCAAAAGTGGCTTCCTCACCCGTCCCTTGAAGTTCGATAAATTCACCTCCAGTGGTCATCACCAGATTCATATCCACAGAAGCCCCCACATCCTCGGTATAGCAGAGGTCCAACAACGGCCTTCCCCCCACCACCCCAACACTCACGGCGGCCACTGCGTGACTCATTGGCGAAGCGGAGATCAACCCATCCCGAATTAACCGCTGCACCGCTAATTGCAACGCCACCATGCTTCCTGTAATGGCTGCAGTCCGTGTTCCTCCGTCGGCTTGCAACACGTCACAATCCACACAAATCGTCCGCGATCCTAACTTCTCTAAATCCACGGCACTCCGCATTGCTCTGCCAATCAGGCGTTGAATTTCTTGCGACCTCCCATCGATCTTCCCTTTTGAAATATCGCGAGGTTTTCGTGTGAGTGTCGAATAGGGAAGCATCGAATACTCAGCCGTGATCCATCCTCCCGTTTTACCTTGTTCCTTCATCCATCGAGGAACACTTTCTTCGATCGTCACAGCACAGATCACACGGGTATTCCCCCACTCGATCAAGGTCGAACCCGTGGCATGCGGTGCAATATGATTCTGGAATCGAATCGGTCGCAACTCGTCCGGTCGTCGTCCGTCATCGCGTAAAATTATTTCGCTCATGGTTGGTAATTGGATCAGAGGTTTAGTGCAGAAAATGCCCCCTCTAAGGAGTTCAATGATGCAGGGGGCTGTGTTACTTTTGGATTCAAGATTTGCCTCAAATACACTAACGCATCCGTTGCGTTCTGAACCGATTTGGGAAGCGTTGCCCCGGCCGCATTCGGGTGCCCACCCCCATGAAGTTTCTCCGCTGCTTGCAAGGCCTCACCTCCACGACTACGCAAACTTACGACCATCGTATTGGCGCTTTTCTTGTATAGCGTCAACAGCACCTTATAGGGACTGGCTTGGTCTTGCAGGAGTTGGTGAACGATTAAGTTCGTGTTTCCCACGATCGTGTTTACGAACCCCACCGTAGGCGAGACCTCCTTGATCTGCTGCCTGCTCCACTCAAGGCCGAGTGGATCCTCGACCCGCCGTTTTACCAACATCACCTCGAGCAATGGATGGTTAAACAGCTTTTCTAAATCACCGCCACAAAGTTCGTGAATCGGCCAGAATCCATAGACCTTGATCAGGCTTGCATAGTCCAGAGCGAGCAAAAACTCTGGATCCTGATCAAGAAACAAATCCGCGATATTGCTTAAATGAACGAGTCGATCCAAGACGGGGGTAGCTAACCCTTCCTCTCGACATCGTCCGTAAACAATTGCTCCGGCAGAAAGTCCCGGATCATGAAACAACCTAGCCTTGCTCGGCGATCCCTCCTTGGCGTGGTGATCAAAAATAACCCAGTTCTGACGATCCAGTCGGGGTTCGAAATTGAAATCTGATACCCACGCAGATTTCTCAGGAAGCGCACGTTGCTTCCAGTGATGGTTATGGAAAGACTCCAGTCGTGGAGTAACTCCAAAAAGTTTTTTGGCTAATCCCTGAAGCAATATCCCAGCGACGAATCCGTCAAGATCACTCTCGTGAGTGAGGATTACTTGGGGTTGAGGTAACAAATCCATAGCGGTAAAATACCGGAGCAACCGTTCACAAACCAGATTCTAATTCCTTAAAACCACCCGAACTCTTTCAAATCAACACCAAAAAAAAGACGCCCCAAACGGTGCGTCTTTCGATGTTCTTTAAATAAAAAAATCAGCCACGCCGACGTCGTTTGACATTTAATTGAGTCAGCGAGTGCAACAACGCCGCGTTGACGCTGGCGACTTCCTCGTCCGTAAGCTTCTGTTGTAGGCGCGCCTCTGCACGTTTCCGAGCTTCCTCAGCCCGTGCTTCATCGATATCATCCGCCTTAATTGCCATGTCCGTCAGGATCGAAACGCGCTCCGCCGTGATCTCAGCAAAACCCTCCCCAATCGCCAAATAATGATCCTGACCGCCCTTCCGAACCGCGATCTCCCCAGCAACAAGTTGAGTCATCAATGCGACGTGCATCGGATAGATCCCCATCTCCCCTTGATCTCCAGGCAATGTCACCATATCGACATCCTCGGAGTAGGTCCTCGCCTCCGGAGTGACGATTTCGAGTCGCAAAGTATTGGCCATGGCAGCTTAAAGGTGGTTCACCGAACTCAAGCTTCGTGAATCTCTTCGATTTTACCCTTCATGTAGAAATTCCCTTCAGGCACATCATCATGTTTTCCTTCAAGGATTTCTTTGAACGCACGAACCGTGTCAGCCACTGCGACTTGTTTGCCAGCTCGACCGGTAAAGACCTCAGCCACCGTGAACGGTTGGCTGAGGAACCGTTGAATTTTACGTGCACGGAACACAGTTTGCTTATCATCAGGCGAAAGCTCGTCCATACCCAGAATCGCAATAATGTCCTGCAAATCCTTGTAACGTTGCAGCACCTTTTGGACACCCCGAGCTACGTCGTAATGTTCCTGCCCGACGATTTCAGGTGAAAGCGCGCGAGAACTCGAAGACAAAGGATCCACCGCAGGGAAGATACCCAATTCCGCAATAGAACGTTCCAAAACGATGGTCGCGTCCAAGTGCGCAAAAGTGGTTGCTGGAGCTGGATCAGTTAAGTCGTCAGCCGGCACATACACCGCTTGCACCGAGGTGATCGAACCTTTGTTCGTCGAGGTGATACGTTCCTGAAGGTTTCCCATTTCGGAAGCCAGCGTCGGTTGGTATCCCACCGCGCTCGGCGTGCGACCCAAGAGTGCCGAAACCTCAGAACCCGCTTGGCTGAAGCGGAAGATGTTATCCACGAACAACAACACGTCTTGGTTCTTCTCATCACGGAAATACTCCGTAATCGCCAACCCAGAAAGCGCGACGCGAAGACGGGCACCGGGAGGTTCGTTCATTTGACCGAACACCAGAGCAACTTTGGATTTGCTCAAATCTTGCTGGTTGATAACACCTGCATCGGACATTTCGTGATACAAATCGTTACCCTCACGTGTGCGTTCACCGACACCAGCGAACACAGAAAAACCACCGTGCTGCTTCGCGATGTTATTGATCAACTCCAAAATAACGACCGTTTTACCGACACCGGCTCCACCGAACGCGCCGACTTTGCCACCCTTAAGGAACGGGCAGATCAAGTCGATGACTTTGATCCCGGTATTCAGAATCTGAGGGGTGGTCGCCTGATCTACCAACGGCGGCGGTGTGCGGTGAATCGGGTAAAACTTGTCGGCCTTCACTGGACCGCGCTCGTCAACGGCGTTCCCAGTGACGTCAAATACGCGCCCCATCACGCCTTCGCCTACGGGCATCGAGATCGGCGCCCCTTGGTCGATGACCGGATAGCCTCGCTTCAACCCTTCGGTCGAAGACATGGCCACGGCTCGCACCCAGTTGTCACCAAGATGTTGTTGGACTTCCAGGATTAGGTTGACAGGTGCCCCAAGCACGCTGAACTCCACCTTCAACGCGTTATAGATCGCCGGGAGCTTTTCTGTGAACTCCACATCGACAACTGGTCCAATGATTTGAACGATTTTTCCTATGTTCATTGTATCTTGATGCGGGAACACCCCGCGCTGCTAAATTCTATCTAATCTTAACAAAACTGGTTCTCTACTTCTAACCCATCGACATCGCTGCACTCGTGATTTCGAGCAACTCCTTCGTGATCGAAGCCTGACGGATTTTGTTGTATTCCAACGTCAAATCCTTGATCAACTGCTTCGCGTTATCCGTCGCGTTCTTCATCGCGACCATTCGTGCGCTATGCTCCGAAGCCTTCGCCTCAAGCAACATTTGATAGACCTGATAGTTCAGGTAATGGGGAAGCAAG
>SXQI01000106.1 GCA_005793025.1 Verrucomicrobiales bacterium | reverse complement strand
GAGATTGGCCCCGGATTGGGCCCGCTAACCGAACAGTTACTAGCACGGGCTCGTTCCGTCTGCGCAATTGAATTGGATCAACGATTGGTTAGCTATTTGAAGCGACGCTTTGCGAATGCAACGCATTTGGAACTAATCCACGGTGATGCTCTAGCATATTTACGGGCCAACCCACGTGACTGGTCCGATTGGAAGTTAGTAGCAAACCTCCCTTACTCCGTCGCTTCCCCTCTCCTCGTGGATTTGGCCCTAGATCCAAAAGGCCCCACGCGTCTAGTCGCCACGCTTCAAATTGAAGTGGCCAAGCGAATTGTCGCTAACGCAGGAGATGACGATTACGGACAACTGAGCCTTTTCTTACAATTGAACTACGAACCGAGCGGATGGTTCAAAATACCTTCGGGATCTTTTTTTCCTGAACCGGATGTGGACTCTGCCTGCATCGCTCTTGTTCGACGATCCACACCGCTACTACCTGTTGAATTAACCAAAGTGTTTCTCAAAATCGTGAAACTTGGATTCTCACAGCGGCGCAAAATGATGCTGAAGCTGCTGAAGATGAACTGGTCGTTGGATCGTTTGACCCCGGCCTTGGAGGCTGCGGGGATTTCGCCACAAGCACGGGCGGAGTCCGTAACGCTGGGTCAATTCGTGGTTCTTACTCAACTCCTTGGCGGATGCACTGACTGCCCAGACTCTCCTCATCGCCCAGAGTTTTGAGCGAGCATCATGGTAACCTTCCGACAGACACGCTCCAGTGGCGGATAAAAATTGCGATCGCGATCGAGGAATTTTTGCTGGCTGGCAGCTTTGACCCAACCCGCCGCCTCGCTCCATTGGCGAGTCCGATGAAGATGTTCGATCATCAAAGTCAGAACCACCCTTGGAGCCATCAGATCCTGTTCGAATGCCTGTTGGCCGACGTTCGTTGCCGAAGCTGACAACGCCTCTTTTCCCATTCGAAAACAGGTAGCAGCATCCCCTTTATCCCAAGCCAACTCGGCTTCGTGCAACTGATAAACACGGTAATTCGTGGGATCCAGTTTTTTTAGTTTCTGAATGGTTTGAACCAAATCGTCGACATTGGGTTGATGAAGAATAGACCGCTTCTGGCGGTATGCCCTCAGCAGCACACGCTCCCACGATTTCAATCCTTCCGTGTCCGCGGTAGCCTGTTGGAGAACCGTGGCTGCCTGATTCTTCCACCGTTGCTCGTGCAAGACCGAGGCTGCTTGAGTGTTGGGTAAGTTCTCAGAAAACTGTAGGGCGAGTTCGGGCATTTCTCCGAACTTGAGCCATTCAAGATAAAAACTATTGGAGATTCGCGCGTCCACATCATCCCCTCCAGCGACTCGTAGAGCAAAACCACGAAAATCTGCTGAGTTCAATGGTTGACGTTCAAGGTACCGACTGAGGAGGAGTAAATTACGCGGGCTCCAGGCCTCTTTAAAAGTCGACCAAAGCTCCGAAGATTGCCGGACAAAAAACGCCCTTTGAGCCTCATATTCCAGTGCCGGAAAGTAGTCGCTATGGATCGGACCATCCGCTGAGACGAAGGTTCCACCATTGTCGAACGATGCAATTTCAAGGGATAGGAAGACAGGAAATGTCTGAATATCGATTCGTTCCATATCCTTTTGGATGGACGCTTCATCGAAGCGTTTTTTTGAACTCACTAGATCGATTACCGGAGGGATCCGAGAACCAACCAACGCAAGATCACCCGACTGGGTTCTCCAGATGGAAACTGATGGAAACACTGAGCTAAACGTCCTTAGAACCATCGAGAAAACTTCGTCGCTCGACTCGTAGATTTGTAACCACTGAACCATCATGCCATCAGGAGCCAGGTGTTGAGCGCAGTCTTGATAATACTCCTGACTGAAAACTCCCGCGACCCCAGCCATCCAAGGATTGGAAGGTTCGCTCACAATGATATCGAACCGTTGATCGCTTATCTTGAGGAACGATTTGGCATCCTCCTTAAGCAAGTGAAATCGAGGATTGTCCAAGGCATGATCGTTGAATTCTCCAAAAAAACGCGCTGCCTCACCTATCTCAGGAGAAATCTCCACTGCAGTCAGGCTTTGGATTGTGGGATGCCGAAGGATGGCTCCACAAGTCATCCCGCTACCCAAACCGATGACCAATGCATTGGTCGATGTGGGACGCAGAATCATGGGGATGTGACCAAGGAGCAACTGGGTAAAATGATCCCCCTGACTTGAGGCATCCACCTTGCCATTCACTCTCATGAACAGATTGGTTTTGTTCCCTTGCACCTGTGCATTTACGGTCACAGTTGCGCTTGCACCATCACGATAATAACGGATTGCCAAACTTTCGGATTGTTGACGAAACTCAGCAAACGATTTAGGCACTGCTTGAGCACGCCACCATCCATAGGAGAAGGCTCCTTGCCAACGAGGTTCAAAATAGAAACCCACAATCAATAAAAATAAAAACCCACTGACAGAGCCCGCAACCAAAGTTTGTCTTAGATTTGCGTTCCTTCTCAAGATGAGGAGCGCTATGAACGCATTGGCGACGACACCGAGAGCAAAAGTTCGTGACAACCCGAGCATCGGCATGAAGAGGAGACCTGTGAGACCCGCTCCAAGCACCGTCCCGGCGGTGTTCACGGCAAACACTCTTCCAACCGAGCGTCCTGTGTGAGCGAGGCCTGCGGTTGCGATTCGACTCGCCAAAGGTAAGGTCATCCCGAGACACAGGGCCGGAATGAACATCACTGCGAGACACATACTCGCCTGAACCATTTCATAAAGCGGATAGGAATCCGGAGTGCGTGCGATGTGACGTGTCACAACAACGAGTCCGTAGGGAAGGAATTCATACCCGAACATCGAAATCAGCACTGCACCAGCAAGGGCTGCTTCTGCCCAACCAAAAGCCTCCAATGAGTTCCTCAAACCCTTGTAACGGGCGACCACGGCACCACCAGCTGCGATTCCCAAAATGAACGTGACTAGCATCAAGGTGTAAGCGTGGGTGCTTGATCCCAAGGCGAGAGCGAGCAACCGTGTCCAAGCCACCTCATAGAGCATCGCGACGAAACCCGATAAACCGATCGCCCAAAATGCCAATCGTAGTTCGCGTGGTGTGAATACTTCGGTCTCGCTAACCGGTTGATTTTCCTCGATGGGAAGCGTTCGTTCTCCCTCGAAAACCATCTTCGATAGCCCTAATGCACAGATGCCGACCAGTAAGTTCAACAAACCACTTCCCAAGAGGCTTAGCTCAAGCCCAAATCGGGGAATCCACCAATAATCCGCAACAAAACACCCTACGACCGCCCCCAAACTGTTGATGCAATAAAGCCATGCAACCTTGCCACGCAGCTCGTTAATTGAACGGGTCACAAATCGAGTGAGTGCCGGAAACGTTGCACCCATCATCGCCGTTGGAATCAAGACGAGAAACAAGCTGAAAACGAATTTAAGTATGAGGAGTGTGGATTCCCCTGCCGAAAAACTCCGAGCTAGGACGACGTAGTAATTGTGACAAATCTCGAAGTAATAGGGGAAAAGAAATGCGTAAATGGCGATCCCGATTTCAAGCCATGCGTAAAAAGCCAAAGGTCGACGGGAACGGTCTACTACCGAGCCAAGCCAAGCATTCCCTAGAGCCAAGCCACCCATGAACGCAACAAGCACCGCTACTACAGCATAGCTGGTATGCCCCAGAAAAAGGGCGAGGTATCGAGACCAAGCCAACTGGTAGATCAAACCAGCGACTCCAGAAATAAAAAAACAGGCGGTGACCACTCTCGAAATGGTTTTTCCATTGGGCATGAAAACTGAGATAACAAAACCAATCGAGACCGTAAAGAACCACGTGCAATTGTTTCCGACACGAACGACGATCCTGCTAGGATTTTTAAATTCTCAGAATTGTTCTCGCGAGTTTTCGAATCGAAGTCTATGAAACTTGGTTCAGTGGCAAAAATTTTGACCATAGAAACACCAGAGCTTTTCGCAGCAGCCGTGGATGAAGCCGTCCGCCACCTACGTGCGGGGGAGGTCGTCGCATTGCCAACAGAAACGGTTTACGGTCTTGCCGCGAACGCGTTGGACTTTGATTCTGTGGCCAGAATCTTCGAAGCTAAAGGACGACCCGCCCACAATCCCTTGATCGTTCATGTCGCCGGATGGCCAATGATCCACTCTTGTGTAGCTCGTTGGCCGGGAGTAGCCGATCGACTCGCACAACATTGTTGGCCAGGCCCTCTCACCCTAGTCGTTCAGAAATCTCCTCGAATCCCGGTGAATGTAACTGCTGAAGGCTCAACCGTTGGCATCCGTTGGCCTTCTCATCCATTCATCCAAGCAGTGATTCAGGCCTGTGATTTCCCTCTCGCAGCTCCGAGTGCGAACCTCGCCAATGCAATTTCGCCCACAACCGCAGCACACGTCCAATCGAGCCTTGGGGATCGGATATCGTTGATTATTGATGGGGGGCCGTGTGGTGTGGGGATCGAATCGACTGTGGTCGATGTCACAGGGGCTCAACCCAAAGTCTTACGCCCGGGGATGATTCGTTCCGAGACTATCCTTCGAATTGCGGATGGTGCCACACCGAATCCTTCCGACGAGGCCCTTTCTCCTGTAGGAACTTTGCGCAGCCCTGGACTTCTGGAAAAACATTACTCGCCGCGTGGAAAACTGCTGCTGTGGAATTGGGACTCCGAACCACACCTCCGCGACCAATTAGCAACCCATCACTGGCGACACAACGAGGTGAGAGTCATTGCCTTTGAGAATATTCCTCTCAGCAAAGATTACCAAGGGGTCTCAATCCTTCCTAGGGATCCCGACGCTTACGCCCGTGCGATTTATGCTGAGTTACACGGATGCGATGCCCTAGGCGTAACGTGCATCGTCGTGGAACTGCCCCCTGCGGAAGCCGGCTGGGAAGGCATCCACGATCGGTTGAGACGAGCCGCCGCCTAGACCGATAGGGAAGTTAGTCCCTTGAAATGTTTGGCGAACGATGGATTCTCCCTAACCCTCTTCAAGGCAGCCTGCAACAACGTTTTCCCGGGCTCCATCCGATGCCATGGACTTGCCCCTGAAGGATGTGGCAACGGGATGACCGTAAAACTTACCTCACCATTAGATCCCTGCCATTCTCGCCCAATCACATCATTTAACGGAGCGGGTGGGAGGAATTGTTGGATAGCCAATTTACCAACGGGAATCACCAACGACGGCTTCAATAATGCAATTTCTGCGGCCAACCACGATCCACATTGCATAATCTCCTCGGGACTCGGCACACGATCGCCTCCAGTGGATTTCTTCCCCGGAAAACATCGACACACCGCCGCCATGTAAATCATCGACCGAAACTGAGACTCGCTAATCCCGCAACCCTCCTGAAACCACCGAAAAAGCGTCTTCCCTGCAGTCCAAGCAAACGGTCGACCGGCCACGGGTTCCTTGTCTCCCGGGGCTTGACCCACCAGCATGATGGGACTGACCACCGGACCGCCAGAAACAGGAATTGGATGCATCAAAGGACATCGGCGACATCGCAACAACCGATCGACATGATCATTGAGGCGGGACTGAAGCAATGATGAGTTCCTGATCGGCTTGATGGATGGGACGGGCTGGGACATCGCACAATAGGATGTGCGGCAATAAAACATTACGCCAAGGTAAATCTTGCACTGGAATGTGGTGAATTGCTTTCCCGATAAAAAATGTGCTATGTTCTGAACATCATCATAAGTCCAATCTGCGTGAAAAGATTGCTGCAAATCGTTGGCTCATCCGGTTTGATTTGGATAACACTGATCCTCTTCGGGACACCCTTAGCTATCGGACAAACTCCGCCAGCATCTCTCGACGCCGATTTTTTTGAGAGTCGAATCCGTCCCATCCTCATCGACCGCTGTTACTCGTGTCACAGTGCCCAAGCTGAAAAGCTGAAGGGAGGGCTACTCCTCGACTCTTCGGAAGGTATTTTACGAGGCGGAGAGCACGGTCCCATTCTGGTTCCACTTGCACCCGAAAAAAGCCGCTTAATCGAAGCCCTTCGTTGGGAAGACGAGGAAACTCGTATGCCGCCTAAGAAGCAGTTGGAACCAACAAAAGTTGAGGATTTTGTAAGATGGGTGGAAATGGGTGCCACTCTACCCACACAGAAAGTGACAGGAGGACTAGCTTCCAAGGTTACGACCAAAGGAGAGAACCATTGGGCGTTCAAACCCCCTCGATTGGTAACGCCGCCGGTCGTCAAGGGGATCGGATGGGTGAACACACCGATCGATGCTTTTGTTCTGCACCGCCTAGAAACCGAGGGCCTAGACCCTTCTCCGGCGGCGGAGAAGCGCGTGCTGATTCGACGTGCATATTATGATCTCACAGGACTACCTCCCCATCCTGAGGTGGTCGAGGCTTTCGTCCGAGACACGCGTCCGCAAGCTTACGTTCAACTCGTCGAAAAACTCCTCGCCTCGCCGCAATATGGCGAACGATGGGGACGACACTGGCTTGATGTGGCACGCTATGCGGATACCAAAGGCTACATTTATTCGGATCGTGAAGAAGGACGATTTGTCCATTCTCATCTTTATCGGGATTGGGTGGTTCAATCCTTCAATCGAGATCTTCCCTACGACCGCTTTCTGCTGCAACAACTGGCTGCTGACCGCCTAGAACTGACGAAAACTGATCAGAACGGCCCGATTCCGCCCATGGCAGGGCTAGGGTTTCTCACTTTGGGCCGACGATTCCTCGGAGTCACTCACGACATCATTGATGATCGAATCGACGTCGTGATGCGAGGGATGCAGGGACTCACCGTTGCCTGCGCCCGTTGCCACGATCACAAATTCGACCCTATCCCAACCCAAGATTATTACTCTCTCTACGGCGTTTTTAATAGTTCCTCTGAAACAATGGTTCGGTTGGAGGATCCCAATCCGCAAATCCCCACCGACGATAACTTCGAAACTGAACTGAAAAAGCGTCAGAAAAAATTAACTGACAGTTACGAAAAACGAAAATCCGAGGTCATTGATCGACTCCGTTCAAAAGTCCGGGATTACTGGTTGGCACTGCCTGATGTGGATAAACTACCCACAGAGGATCACTACGAAATAAGAGGTAGCGATGATATAAATCCCACCGTCGTCCGACAGTGGCAACAATACCTTTTCCAGAACTCTAAATCATTTCACCCCGTATTTGCACCGTGGCACGTGCTCAGCAAAATCCCTAGCCGTGACTTCTCTACAAAAGCAAGACCCGCGTTCGAGTCCCTTACGACCGCTGATAACGGCAAGCTGAATCCAATCATCAAATTAGCTTTGGAAAAACAATTCCCGACGAACCTCATGGAGCTCGCGCAGGTTTATGGGGATATTTTTCATAACCTCTATCAGGAAGTCGCTGCAGCACCCGAGCCGGATCGCACAGCTGGGCTGCGCCCTGATCAACGGCTTTGGGCTGATGCCCTGTTCGCAACCAATTCCCCAGCTCGCGTCCCACGAGGACCGCTCGCAGATACGGAATGGTTTTTTGATGAGGGTGGGCGTGTTGAGTTTGGAAAACTACAAGCTGAGATAGAACGGTGGATCAATCAATCCCCTAGTTCACCCCCATTCGCGGTCATCATGGAGGATCGACAGGAACTCAGGAACCCGCGAGTGTTCAAGCGAGGGAACCCAGCAAGCCCAGGCGAGGAGGTTCCCCGCCAGTACCTTCAAATCATCGATGGCCCCAGCCGGAAACCCTTTCAACAAGGAAGTGGTCGCCTCGAAATGGCCCAAGCCATCGCAAGCCCGCTCAACCCACTGACCGCGCGAGTCATGGTGAACCGCGTCTGGCTGCACCATTTCGGACGTGGACTGGTCTCCACCCCGAGCGATTTTGGCACTCGTGCTGATCCCCCATCCCATCCTGAATTACTCGACTACCTTGCGGTGCGGTTCATGCAGGAGGGGTGGTCGATTAAGAAACTACACCGCTTGATTATGTTCTCGAACGTGTATCGACAGAGCAGCAATCCGATCGGATCATCCTCGGTCGCACGCACAAAAGATCCAGATAACGCCCTTTATTGGCGAATGAACAGCAGCCGGATGCACTTGGAGCCGTTGCGAGATTCCGTGCTTCAAGTGAGCGGATCTCTTGACCAAAGATTGGGAGGACGACCTTCACCGCTCTTTGATAAGGAATACTCAACCCGTCGTGCGCTTTACGGTTTTGTGGATAGGCAATTCCTGCCGGGTGCATTTCGTGTATTTGACTTTCCAAATCCAGATCTCTCTAACCCCCAGCGCGTTCATACCACTGTTCCCCAGCAGGCATTGTTTCTCATGAACAACGCTTTTCTAGCTGACAATGCTCGCAATCTGCTTTCACGCCCAGAAATCGTCCAAGCTAAAAGCGACGCTTCTCGAATCGAAGCACTTTATAGACTGGTTTATCAACGCGCTCCCGAGGTTCGTGAGGCGAAGGCAATGCGCGCCTATTTCAAAACTGCTGCTCAACTTCCCCCAGAACCTTCACCGAAGTTGGGACCACCAGCTTGGAGTTTTGGCCATGGGAAGTTCGATACGAATACAAGTCGGCTCATTGGTTTTATGCCCTTACCCCATTTCACGGGTCAAGCATGGCAAGGGGGAGCCAAATGGCCCGATTCCACGCTTGGTTGGGTTCAGCTCACTGCAGAAGGCGGTCACGCCGGAGATGATCAAGACCACGCCGCAGTCCGACGATGGACTTCTCCGATCACGGGAACAATCCGCATCTCTGGAAAGGTTGAGCATTCCACCGAAGAAGGTGACGGAGTTCGTGCATGGATCGTGTCCAACCGCCTCGGGGTGATCGGCCACTGGATCGTTCACAATCGTAAAGAGGAAATCAAATTCCCCGAAGTCTCGGTGATCACAGGTGACACGATTGATTTCGTAGTCGATCGTCGTGATGGTCTACATCACGATGAGTTTCTGTGGGCACCAAAGATCTCATTCATCGCCGCAGTGGGCAACGAGCGAGAATGGAACGCCAAAGCAGATTTCTCTGGTCCACCCATTCCTCCACCCACTCCGCTGACCGCATGGGAAAACTTTGCACAAAGCCTTCTTCTCGCGAACGAGTTTGTTTTCATCGATTAGAAAATGCGATGAACCTAGTCCATTTCAGTCTGCTGTTACTCCTGTGTGCAGAAGCCACCGCCGCACCCGCTCCAAGGGTGGATTTTGTCCGCGATGTTCAGCCCATACTTGAAAACCACTGTTACGAATGCCATGGCGAGAAGAAACAGAAATCAGGGCTTCGATTGGACATCAAGGCGGCTGCGTTAAAAGGTGGAGATCAATTTGCACCCGCCATCATCGCAGGTCGCGCCACTGATAGTCCGCTGATCCGGTTGGTGACTTCTCAAAACAAAGATGACCAAATGCCACCCAAGGGCAATCGGTTATCCGCAACCGCAATTTCGACGTTGTCCCGCTGGATCAATGAAGGTGCCCATTGGCCCGAAGGTATTGACCGTGTCAACCCGGTGGACAAACGTGACCACTGGTCGTTTAAACCCGTCCAACGCTCGGTTCCTCCTCGGACTAAGTATAGTCCTTGGGCACGGGGTCCCATCGACCGTTTCATCCTAGCCAAATTGGAGAAATCTGGTTTGGCACCCGCACAAGAGGCAGATCGAGTGACGTGGCTCCGTCGCCTTTCTTACGATCTAGTCGGGTTGCCTCCTTCGCCTGAATCAGTCGAATCTTTCATCAATGATCAACACCCAGATGCCTACGAACGAGTGGTTGACGCGATGCTCAGTTCACCTCGCTACGGCGAACGCTGGGCACAACACTGGCTGGATGTGGTCCGGTATGCGGACACCCACGGATTCGAGGTCAACACGGAACGACCCAACGCATGGCCTTATAGGGACTATGTAATTAGAGCCTTTAATCTCGATACTCCATACGATCAATTCATTCGAGAACAGCTCATCGGTGATTCCTTACAGCAAGATGCGGCGACAGGGTTCTTAGTGACCGCCTCCGTGCTTCTTCCAGGCCAAATCGGAGCGGATGAACCCTCGAAGCGGCTTGCTCGGCAAGATTCGTTGGACGAGATCGTGATCAATACCTCTCAGACATTTCTTGGTCTGAGCGTCGCCTGTGCGCGATGTCATGACCACAAGTTCGATCCCATTTCTCAGGTAGATTACTATGCCATGCAATCATTTTTTGCAGGGGTCGAATATGAGGATCGCCCTATGCATACCCCGGAGGCTGATTCTCAACGGAAGAAAGCTGAACTCCTTAAAATGGACGCCGTAGAAATCGAGACAGAATTAGCTAAATATGAACCCTTGGCACAGGTCGCAGTTTCTTCATCGCTACCGACAAACCCAAAGCTCAATGAGATTGATGGAGGCCATTTGGAGACGAAATTTGTCAGGTTCACTGTGTGGGATGCAAACCTACATCCCACGCTCGGTTTGATCGAGCCTTGCATCGATGAATTGGAGGTGTTCTCAGACGAATCCATTCCGCGAAATGTCGCTCTCCCTATTCATGGGGCAAAAGTCACGGCTTCCGGAAGTCGTTCTTCAGAGAACCACCAACTCGCATTCATCAATGATGGTCGTTACGGGAACAGTCGAAGCTGGATGTCGGACGAAGCAGGACGAGGATGGGTAGTCGTAGAACTCGCTGAGCCGGTAAAGTTAGGCAAAATTCGCTGGAGCCGCGATCGCGAAGGCGTGTTGGTTGATCGCCTTCCCACAGCTTACAAAATAGAGGTTGGGTTAACTCTAGACTCGATGAAACGGCTGACTTTTATCCCGCCACCTCGACCAGAGATCAATCCGCGTGCGAACACAGACCGATTCAAGCCTGTGAAAACAAAACGCGTTCGTTTCTCCATCAAACGCACCAATGATTTGGAACCATGCATCGATGAGTTAGAAGTTTTCGACACCTCTGGGCAAAATGTGGCGTTGGCTAGCTCAGGCACGGTGGCCACTTCGTCGGGAGACACGGTTGTCGCTGACATTCATGAGCTTAGACAAGTTAATGATGGAGAATTCGGGAATTCTCGCAGCTGGATGTCCAACACTCGAGGCGAAGGTTGGATCACGCTCGAATTCCCATCGGAGCACCTCGTCGAACGGGTTGTTTGGGGGAGGGACCGAGAAGGCGTCTTCATGGATCGTTTGGCAACGGAATACCAGATCGAAGTAAGCAACACGGTGGATCAGTGGCAGACTGTCGCTCGTTCAACCGATCGCCGCGCTTTCGGCAGTGGAGACAAAAACTCGAAAGCCAATCGTTTTTTAATGGATGATCTTCTCCCTGAGGATTTACCCAAAGTCGAATCCTTGCTGGCTCGAAAAAAGGTCAATCAATCAGATCTGGCCGCCACCGCTTCCGGACAAGTAGCATTCGCAGGAAAATTCCGGACACCAGACAAGATTCATCTCCTCGCACGTGGGGATCCTGAGCAACCCAAAGATGAAGTGACCCCAGCCTTGCTGAAGGTGTTAGGTGACCAGTCTGTTCCGAACAACCACTCCGAACTCGATCGAAGGAGGTTTTTGGCTGATTGGATTGCAAGCCCTGCGAACCCATTAACCGCACGGGTGATGGTAAACCGTATCTGGCAAGGCCACTTCGGGATTGGACTCGTGGAAACGCCAAGCGACTTTGGCAACAATGGCTCTCCGGCCTCGCATCCACAACTTCTCGATTGGCTCGCATCCGAGTTCATCCGCTCTGGATGGTCGATAAAACACCTCCACCGTCTCATCGTGCTTTCTTCAACCTATCGCCAATCGAATCGTATCCGACCAGTTCCTCAATCGTCGGACGCCGATGTTAGATTGCTTTGGCGTTTTCCTTCGCGCCGAATCGAGGCAGAAGTCATCCGAGATTCGATGCTCATGGTCAGTGGTCGATTGAATGAATCCATGTATGGACGTGGCTTTGACTTGTTCGACCTACGCGGTGGGCTTTCTGGGTTCAAGCCGGTCGAGTCGTTCCAAGGCGATGGGCTCCGGCGAATGATTTACTCACACAAACTAAGGCGTGAACGAGAGGCCGTCTTCGGTGCCTTCGATTGCCCCGATGCGGGACAAAGCACAGCGCGGCGGCGGGAGTCAACAACACCAATTCAGGCCCTAAATCTTTTCAATAGTCGATTTACTTTTGATGAAGCGACCGCCCTAGCCGCTCGCGTTAAAACAGAGGCGGGTGAAGCCCCCTCCAAACAAATCCAACGAGTATGGCAATTGACACTCAATCGAGCTCCATCTCCGAATGAAATTGATGAGGCCGAACCCGTCGTCCGCAAGGAAGGTCTCCCAACCCTGTGCCGGGCCCTCCTCAACTGCAACGAATTCCTCCTCCTTCCATGAGTGCAAACCCAGAAAAGCTCTCACCCATCGGGCACGGTCTTCTCGACCGTCGCCATTTTTTAGGCAATACCGCTGGAGCACTTAGTTCTATCGCGCTCACGAATCTGCTCGGGGTTGAAGGTCTGCTTGCAGCAACTGCTCCAAAGGTTGATCCCTCTAGACCTTTTGCGGCCCGTTCGTCCCATTTTCCTCCCAAGGCAAAAAACGTGGTGGTTATTTTTTGTGCCGGTGCGGTCAGCCAACTCGAAACTTGGGACTACAAACCCGAACTCATCAAGCAGGATGGTAAACCGTTGAAAGATGGGCCTGCCGTAACTTTCCAAGGGCCTGCCGGGAATCTGGCGCGACCGCAATATCCATTCCGACAACGTGGAAAAACTGGAAAATGGGTTTCTGATTTGATCCCCCACCTCGCGGAATTGACCGACGACATCGCGTTTGTTCATTCACTCACGAGCAAAAGCAATACTCACGGGCCAGCGGAGAATTTCCTTTCCACGGGGTTCCTGCTCGATGGGTTTCCGAGTATCGGCTCGTGGATCAGCTATGCGTTGGGAAGCGAGAACCAAAATCTCCCGGCGTTCGTAGCGATTCCTGACCCACGGGGAGTCCCCCAAGCCGGATCTACCAATTGGGGTCCAGGTTTCCTACCCGCCGTGTTTCAAGGTACCCCCATGAGTGCCACTCAGCCGGTGCGACATCTCAAACCACCCCCACAAATCAGCCCCGCGAGCGATGATGCGGCCCGCTCCCTGTTGGCTCGCATGAATGCCCGACACCTACAACAGCATTCGGGAGACAATAAACTCGCGGCACGCATCGCCAGCTATGAGCTTGCCGCTCGGATGCAACTCAGCGTCCCCGAATTGAGTAACCTCGCTGATGAACCTGAACATGTGCTCAAGCTTTACGGTGCTGATGACACGAAGAATCCCAATAAAGCTGGGTTTGCCAGAAACTGCATTCTAGCTCGCCGACTGATTGAGCGAGGTGTCCGCTTCGTGCAATTATTCAATGGGGCCTACGCTAG
>SXQI01000105.1 GCA_005793025.1 Verrucomicrobiales bacterium | reverse complement strand
TGATCCCTTGCGCCTCAACCTCGTGAGGGAAAACTGTGCACGCCTCCACGTCGGTTGTGTAACTTACGAAACCGCCCACAATCAGTTCGACTCTATCCTTATCGATGCCCCTTGTTCCAACACGGGAGTCATGCGTCGCCGTGTGGATTTACGGTGGCGCCTCAACGAATCCGAAATCCTCCGACTGGTGACTCAACAATTAGCCCTGATGGAACAATGCGTCCCGTTGGTCAAATCGGGTGGAACGCTTGTTTACAGCACCTGCAGTATCGAACCCGAGGAGAATGGTGCCGTCACAGAGACTTTTCTCGAACGACACCCGCAATTTTCCCGCGAAACAGAACGCGAACTCGTGCCGTTCGCCTTCGGAACCGACGGAGCCTACGCCGTTCGCCTCCGAAAATCATAACCACAGAAAATGCTTCGAACCTCGCTCCTAATCGCGGAGGCAAACGATCAGGAGACTGCCGTGACGCAACGACTGCACAGAGCGGGATGGGCCGGGTTTACCCCGATGTCCATCTCCCAGTGCCAACAGCGTTCGCACTTTTGACCGTCGGCTTTGCTCACTTCTGCAGAAACTTTTTCACCCGTTCTTAATTCGATTTGGGAAACGTTGAAGAGCTCGCGAAGGTCAACGGAACTTTGGGTGACATTGGATGCGAGGATTAGTTTTGCATCCAAAGATTTCCCAATGATTTTGGTTTGTCGCGCTTTCTCCAATTCCGGGAGAACCACCGCACGAAGTTCAAATAATTCTTTCCATTGAGCAGATTCAGCTTCTGGAACCTCAAAACCGGAAGGGGTCCACGTGGTGAGATGAACTGAGTCGGTTGAGGTTCCCGGGATGTATTCCCATGCTTCATCCGACGTGTAAACGAGGATGGGAGAAAGCATCTGGCAAAGCGATTGGACGATGCGATGGATTGCGGTTTGAGTGGATCGCCGACGGAAAGAGTTCGCAGGATCGGTGTAGAGGCGATCTTTCACCACATCATGGTAAACCGCGCTCAATTCCACTGAAATAAACTGGCTAAGCTTTTGATACGCGATGTGAAATTCATAGCGACCGAAAGCGTGTTGGATTTCGAGTTCCAATTTGGCGACGGCACTCAGAATCCATCGATCCAGAGGCGTGAGAGAATCGGTTGTAACCGAGTGTGTATTGGGATCGAAATCGTAAAGATTTGAGATCTGATATCGAAGTGTATTCCTGATGGAACGATAGGTTTCAGCCACTTTGCTGATGCGCTCCTCGCTCACGACGATGTCACTTCGGTAATCCTGCGAAGCGACCCAAAGCCGCACCACATCTGCACCGTATTTTTTGATGTACGCTTCGGCCGTTTGGGGTTTCTCGTAACCGCCCTGCCCTTGTTTGGATTTAGAAATTTTTTCGCGATCCGCATCCACCATGAATCCATGGGTGAGAACCGTTTTGTATGGAGGCACTCCGTGGCCTGCGAGCGAAAGTAGGAGCGAGGATTGAAACCAACCACGGTGCTGATCGCTTCCTTCCAAATACATGTCAGCCTGCCATGCGTTACCTCCCGGCGTTTCGTGGGCGAGTTCCGGACGAGCCATGAGCACTGCCCGGGATGAACTACCCGAATCGATCCACACATCGAGAGTGTCCATCGACTTCCGGACTGCTTCCGGGCCGGACCAATCTGAAGGACGCACCACCGCCCAAAGCTCGGAGGCGGAACGCTCAAACCATAAATTGGAACCCTCTTTCTCAACTTGATCCGCAGTGTTACGCACGATTCTAGCATCCAGAATCGCACCACCCGCAGCGTCATAGAACGCTGGAATCGGAACTCCCCACGTCCGCTGGCGAGAGATGCACCAGTCAGGTCGGGATTTGACCGCGTTTTCGATTCGATTCCGACCCCAATCCGGCACCCAGTTGACTTGATCCACTGCTTCCAACGCTTTTTGCCGAAACCCTTCGTGATCCACCGATATAAACCATTGGTCCATGGCCCGGAAAATCACGGGTGTTTTACTCCGCCAACAATGAGGATAACTGTGATGATAATCTTCCTGATGAAGGAGTAAACTGCGGGCGCGGAGTTCCTCAATGACCACTGTGTTCGCCTCGCTGATGCCCTGTTTCGCAAGGATCGCTTTACCAATCATCGATGCAGGGATTTGTTGATCCGAGGGAAGATCGGTCGTGTGCGCTAGACATCCTTCATCATCTACAGGGGAATAAATCGGGAGGTTTTGACGAAGTCCCAGTTGGTAGTCCTCCATCCCATGTCCCGGCGCGATATGCACGAATCCAGTGCCTGTGGAATTCTCGACGAAATCATCTCCAGCATATAGCCGACCTGTGCGTGCACAGAATGGATGCTGATAGACCATTTGCTCGAGTTGTTCCGCGTAGAGAGTGCGGACAATTTCGTATCCCTGCCAACCAGCCTTCCATGTAACCTCCGAGAGAAGTGCGTTGGAGAGGATAAACATCTCGTCGCCGACTCTCACGAGGGAGTAATGAAATTTGGAGTTATAGGCGACGGCGAGATTGGCAGGAAGGGTCCACGGAGTCGTGGTCCAAATCAATAAGAAGGTGTTCGGAAAACCAACAAGGGGGAATTTGACGTAGACACTTTGGCTGACGTGGTCTTTGTATTCGACCTCGGCCTCGGCCAACGCCGTGCGACAAGGGATACTCCAATACACTGGCTTCTTGCCTCGATACACAAACCCTCCGGCGACGATATCTGCGAAGAGTCGAAGTTCATGGGCTTCATACCGTTTGTCCAACGTTAGATAGGGATTATCCCAATCCCCCAATACACCCAAACGCTTGAACTGAACTCGCTGTAAATCTACATATTTGCGAGCGTATTCATCGCAAGCTTTACGGATAGCTGCTGCGTCACTCGAGGTATCCCCCGCTTTACGCATTTCTTGAGACACCTTGAATTCAATCGGTAATCCGTGGCAATCCCAACCGGGAACGTAAGGCACTCTGAAACCGGAAATTGTCTTACTCCGGATCACGAGATCCTTCAGGATCTTGTTCAGAGCCGTGCCGATGTGGACATCTCCGTTGGCAAAAGGCGGACCATCATGCAACACAAACGTCGGGGCATTCGCTCGTTGCCCTTGGATGCGTTCATACAACTGACCTGCCTCCCATTTTTGCCACCGTTGCGGCTCACGTGTCACCAGATCGGCCTTCATCGGGAAATCCGTGCGTGGCAAATTTACAGTCTCTTTATAGTCCATGATCGAACCGAGAACCTACCAACGGCAGGGGAAAGGTGTCAAACGTCGCAATGGTTTCAAACTGAAAACACTCGCTTCAAAGCTGTTTCGTCCTTCGTTCTGGGCTCAATTTTTTATTTCCATTCGAAGGGATTTGACCTAGTTTCTTTCGCTGATTGCGGATTGTCCGCGAGGAATCTCATCGATTTATGCCACTGACACATACCAAAGATTTATTTGCCAAAGCATTGAAGGGCAAATACGCGCTGGGCGCATTTAACGTCAATAACATGGAGCTGCTCCAAGCGATCATCGAGGCTTGCGAGGAAGAAAAAGCCCCTGTGATGCTCCAAATTTCTAAAGGAGCACGTTCCTATGCGAACCCGGTTTATCTGAAGAAGTTGATCGAAGCTGCAGTCTCCCTTTCTACGATTCCAATCGCCATCCACCTCGATCACGGCGACACCTTCGAGCTTTGCAAGGATTGTATCGATGAAGGATTTACCTCTGTCATGATTGATGGATCTCATCTTTCTTTCGAAAAGAACGTTGAAATCTGCAACAAAGTCGTCGAATACGCACACAAACATAACTGCGTGGTCGAGGGCGAACTCGGGGAACTCGTCGGAGCTCAGTTCGACGAAGGTGAAGAAGGGGGAGGCTACTCGGCAGGGGGTCATTACACCCATCCAGAAGAAGCCGTAAAATTCGTTCAATTGACCAAGGTTGATTCCCTAGCGATCGCGATCGGCAATTCCCACGGGGCCTACAAATTCAAGGGGGAACAACATTTGGATCTCGAACGTCTCAAGTCGATCAAGCTGGCACTCAGCGAAAACGGATTGGGCGATTATCCCCTCGTCTTGCACGGTGCATCCTCAGTGCCTGCAGACCTCGTCGCCGAGATCAATAAATACGGAGGCAATCTAGGAAATGATACCGCCGGAGTTCCTGAGGCCGACATCGAGATTGCTCGCCGAGTGGGTTGCACCAAGGTGAACATCGATACGGACCTCCGCTTGGCTTACACTGCGGGTGTTCGCAAGGTGCTCGCTGAGAATCCCAAAGAATTTGATCCTCGCAAATACAACACTGCCGCTCGCAACTCGGTCAAAAACCTCGTTCGCCATAAAGTGAAGAACGTGCTTTGCAGTTCAGGTCACGCTTTCGATTAATCGAGCATTTCCTCTCTCAACGATGGCTCGCTTCAAGTGAGCCATCTTTTTTTGTGCCAACCCGGTCAGACCGGTTGGATATCAAAATACAGCTGAGCCTCGAAAACTTCGTTTGGAGCTAACAAAACCAAATCGTGATCCTGTGGACGACTAAAAGCGTTCGGGAGGGAGGTCCAAGGTTCGATACAGTAGAAGGGTTCTTTGGGAGATTTGGACCAAAGGGCTACGTAACGGTAACGAGGGGAATCCTCCCAATTGAGGATTACCTGCACTCCCGCTTGGGGATTAACCAAAGCAATTTCCTGCCGCTCTAGGTTTGAAAGAAGGATTGTGTCCGCGACATCTTGGCTCACAGGTAAATCTTGAGGAGGACAATCCCGATACATGAACGACGCCATCTGTGCTGCGGGTTGAGCACATTGTGCCGCTGGGATACGCACAAAACAATCGTCGCGTTGAGAACTCGACGAGAGCGGCACGTTGAAGTACGGATGGATTCCTGCACCAAACGGCATAGGATCTGGTGAACGGTTTTCAATCCGTTGCTCAAACCAGAGCCGACCCTGTTCGAGACGGTAATTTACACGATGGCTGAACTGGAAGGGGTAAACGGATCGGGTCACCTCAGTGTCCACCAATTCCATGGTGATCGAGACGGCGGTTTGCGAAATAACCTGCCACGGCATCCGTCGTGCGAAACCATGTTGCGGAAGAGGATAGGTCACACCCTGCCACTCGTAGAAATGCTCCCTGCCACCGACTACGTTGTAACTGACGAGGGGAAAAAGGAGCGGATTTCCCGCATACATTTGAGAGGGATACCGATCCACGACGGCTTGATCGTAACGAATCGCATCGACCCACCCACGGCTGGGAACGTCCCGGCCGTAACGTAATAGCCAACCTCCTAATTCGGGTGCGACGGCGAATTCAGCCCCCGCACCTTCACGTAATACAATCATCTCTCAAAACCTTCAGGCAGAGACTTCGTCAATGGAAACCCTACTTGCTGGCGGTTTGGGCGGGATTATATTCGATCCGAACAACTTGGGTGTCATAATTATTCCCCCAGTTGGTGCCATACTCCACGATGTAAAGGCAACCATCCGCTCCCAATTCCATATCGACAGGTCGCATGAACGTCATGTGCTCACAAAACCTCTCCATTTTGGCGATTTTCTCGTTCTCGTCTAGATGGACTGCAATAATCCAATTACGACTCCATTCGTAAATAAACAGGGTGTGGTCGTATTCTTTTGGTAATTTGTGAGCGGAATCGAGTTTCGGGTCGAAATAATAAACCGGCCCTGCCATGGCAGTGCGTCCACCACTTCCAACAACAGGAAACCTTGTCGAAGGTGAAGCGGGGTAATAAATGAATGCAGGTTGTGCAGCGGGTAAATCATGAATGCCCGTATTGAAAGGTGAGTTGTTGATTGGCTTCAAAGCGTCAAACTTTTCACCCGCTGTTTTGTTACCGAAATCCCACGCCCGGTAAGGTTTGCTGTCCCCGACGAAATAAGGCCAACCGAAGAATCCCGCTTTGCGAGCTTGGTTTACTTCGTCGAAACCAGCTGGCCCCCTCGTTTCGCTAGGTCCTCCAGCATCAGGGCCAACCTCGCCCCAATATAGATTCCCATTCTTTTGGTCGATGTTAATTCGGAAAGGATTCCGATTTCCCATGACATAAATCTCAGGTCGAGTATTCGGGGTTCCGGGTGGAAATAGGTTACCTTTGGGGATCGTTACTTTGCCGTTAGGTTCAGGATGTATCCGGTTTATTTTGCCCCGCAAATCGTTCGGATTTGAAGCCGATTTTTCGGCAGACCACGGGGATCGTCCGATCCGTTGATCGAACGGACCAAAGCCATCGGACTCAAAAGGGTTCGTATTGTCTCCAATGGAAACATAGAGATTCCCCTTGGCATCGAATGCAAGCGACCCACCTACATGGCAACACTGTTCACGCTGAGTCGGCATATCAAGCATGACTTTCTCCGAAGCCATATCAATCTTCTCCCCCACCAGAGTGAAACGAGAAACTCGAATGATGCCCGCTTTACCGAACTCGTCCTTGGTGGTTTCTGGGAGAGAACGATTTAAATAAATAAAACCATTCTTTGCGAATTTAGGATCCAACGTAATCCCCAATAAGCCATCCTCAAGGCCCGAAAAAACAGGCAGTTGACCAACTTGAATCGTGGTTTTGGATTTCGGTTGGTACATTTTTACTAGACCGGATCGTTCCGCCCAGAAAACGCGTCCGTCCTTCGCCACCGCCATCTCCATCGGATCCTTGATAGAATCATCGATTGCACCATTCCCATCGATATCCTTATCCGCATCCAAAATCACCTTTGAAAAATTCCCATCGGTCTGTGGTCCCTTAGGAAAAATCCGTTTCTCTTCCGCCGCTTGGGCCATTTGTCCAACACAACAGAAGCAGATGATTGCCGTGCTTAGTAAGGAGTTCGAGGTTTTGATCATGTGATAAAAATAGACTACCGATGTGAAAGGAAATTCAAAGGAATTTGATCTGAAATACAACCCTTTAAATTGGGACCGTTTTGTTTACAACAAAAAAGCAACCGACCGAAGTCGGGTGCTTTATATTGTGACACATGTAGCCTCAACCGAGGATTACGTGTGCAGTTACCCAAGGGCAACTGAGACAATTAGATGCCAGCTTTGTCGGTAGGCAAATTGAGGGAGTTCTTGGATGTGCCGCTGTTCTTCAAAGCGTCGATGAAGCGGGACTTGCTGAGCTGTTGGACGGATCCGTCACCCATGACCGCATTTCCTTGACCCTGATGCTGCTCGGTTTGTGTCCAACCTGCGGAATCGATCAAAGCCTTCTGGGTCTTGTAATCAACACCGAAATCACCGTAGAACGCTTTGGTGGTGACTGTGCGAGCACTGTTGGTGATGTTACGATCGATACCGATGAAGGATTGAGGATTCTGTTCAGATCCATCAGTTCCGATGCCGTAGCTCAGAGCTCCGTCGGTCATTTCGAGCACCGAAGCTTTTGGGCGGCTAGCATCTTTGCTCCACACAGCGGCTTCTGTCTTTTTGTCGCTGGGGCAAACAATGATCTTAGGTGTGCTCAATTCATTCGAGAGCACCATGAAAGTGTAATAGTTGCTGCCGGGCTTGTCAGCAAACTCCGAGGAACCACCATCCGCAACGCTCAAATCGGTCGGGAAACGATCCCCGTTGTCGGTTGCGAACAAACGGAAGGAGAGTCCGACGTTCTTCAAATTGTTGACACATTTGATACGTTGCGCTTTGGCTTTGGCTTTGGCCAGAGCGGGGAGCAGCATACCAGCGAGAATCGCGATGATCGCGATAACAACTAGCAGTTCAATGAGCGTGAAAGCGTGAGCTTTCTGAGTGCGTGAGGCGCGTTTCATATTTTGTTCGGTTAATTGGTTACGGTCGCCACTCTAGAGAGTCGCCTCCGAGTGTCAACACTATTCATTTATTTTTAAGCAAAGAAAATGCCAAGTCTTCTTTTTATCTTTTCTTTCCCTAAAACCGCTTAAAATGGTGCGACCCTAGTGGTTTTCACGCTCTCTGCGTGAGGAAAACTCATT
>SXQI01000104.1 GCA_005793025.1 Verrucomicrobiales bacterium | reverse complement strand
GCGGATGGTTCGGCGTTGCCAACGGGCCTGAGGTTTGGAAGCACCAATGGCCTAGTGATCACCGGAACACCGACAACGGCAGGATCGCATAACCTCAATCTAGTCATCACCGATACCGGAGATGGTTCGAAGGTAACGAACACGTTAGTTTTGAACGTGGTCGCCAGCGGGTCGGTTGTGGCACAGGCACCGCTTACCGTCAAGAGTGCGAACCAATATGCCTTGAACGACGCAACTTATGTCGGGCGTCCCCCGTTTTTAGCGGAACCCGCAGTGCCGACGAACTCGTTCACGATGCGGTTTTACTATAAAACGTTGGAAGGATTTGCGTGGCCGGGCTGGGGGACAGCACCAGCCAAAGGGAGCATTGTTCCTTACCTACGTCCGGTCAATGGGGCTGGAGAATTTGTGGGTGCAGCCGATCAGAAGACCGCAGCATCGCTGCAAATCGTGTATCGCCCGGTGTGGCCGGGAAAACCGCCGGAGATGCAATTCGGTCAGACCTTGACATCGCCGAAGAATGGTCTGCCAGCAGTGCGAGGACAAACCAGCGTGGAGTTGTTGTATCAACAAGCCATTGCCAAAACGATTACAAGCCCGAAACCAGCGGTGACATTGCATGATCCGACTCGGGAGAAAACGTTCGCGCTTAAAACCAACACTAACGACGGCTTAACCAAAATTCCGGACGGCGTGCGCACGGAGGATTACCAAGGTAAGACCTATTTCCCAAACTTGCCGCCTCATTTGGCTAAACGGGTGTTCTTTGATCCCGTTCGAGGAGTGAAAGGTGAACTAGTTTTGCGAGGGGAGTTCGTCGATGAGGTGCTGGGGGATGATTATCTGTTACTCAACGTATTGAGAGGGGATCAAACGTCAGATGATTTGGCGGTGGTTAAGGCCCTGTGTTCTTCTTCAGACAATGACAAGGGACTTTGGGATACAGCGGTGGGGAGGCTCTCGAGCAGAATCGAGACGTTTCACGAGAACCCACAAGTGCCGGGTAAGTTTATCGTAAACACTGCGCTGACCGTAACCAAGGGAGTGGAGGATTTAGCAGAAGTGACGAGCCGGGACATGGCGGTGGACAGTTATGCGCTGAGTGCGAGTGGCCCCGGTCAAGGGTATGTGACAATGATCGTCGGGGACGGCGGAGCATTCACCCCCCCTGCGGAACCGGTTACTGTTTACGTGTTGAAGGTGGGCAACGGACTTTATCCGGGAGAAATGAAGATCGTTCCCGCAGCGAATCCGTTGAGCGAATTGACCTCTTTCCAACACTCTCCAGATCTAGCAGGGAAATATGGGGAGTATGAATACCAATGGAAGATCGCCCCACCCGTGGACGGAATGCCGCCCGTGACGAACAGCACCATGAGCAACTACCAAGGGTTGACCAGCGGGACAGGGATTCCGAGGTACACTCTCGGTGGCGCGGGAATCCAAGCATTGGTGGATAATTATATCGTCATGCGATATCGACCTCTCAACAAGGCCCACCCGCTCTATGAAGCGAGCACGGCGGCGGATGCAACCAATTGGTCGGCGTGGACGACACCTCAACTGGTTGAGGGTTGGATCAAGCGCGTTTTGGCGGGGATCAATCCATTCAACCAACGGGTGACCGATCTGAATAACAACGGAGTCAACACCGACGCCAACATGATGACCTCGGCAGGGAAACGTTGGGAGGGTGATATTCCATTGAGTCTGGAGAATATCGACAACTATGGGTTGATCGAGATTTATGAAACCGTCCTTCGACGCGGACGGGGTTTAAGCATCGATTCGGAGCCCGGCATCAATTACGGACCGGCCAATGATGCGTTGCTCCTAGCCGCAGGTTATCTGAATGACCTTTACATGATGGTGGGGAACGAGGCTTATGCGGACTCGGCAAATCCAACCATCGGAATTGGCACGAAGGATCCGACCTACGGCGATATTGCCACTGCGTTATTCTCGTTCAAAGGGCAGTTACCCACATTGCTTGAGGAAGAATTGGCTTTGCTCCGAGGTCGGGACAACAGCCTTCAACCGGGAGTTACCACGAGCCCAGTTTACAACCGACTTGTATGGAATTACACCCGAGGCATCAACTCGGGAGAAGTGATTTACGCTCTGAATTACAACATCGTCGATCAAAACGAGGATGGAACCGTGGATGCCTCGGATTCGGCTGTCCTGTATCCCCAAGGACATGGGGACGCTTACGGCCATTATTTGACAGCGGTAAAAGGTTATTACTCGCTGTTGATGAATGCAAAATTTGATTGGGTCCCAAGGACTGAGTCCGTGACCGTTCTCGGTAAGCCGGTGCAAGTGGATTATATGGATGAGCGGAAGTTTGCCGCAGCGGCTTCAGCGGTCGCCCGAACGGGTCGGCAGGTTTTTGACCTGACATGGCGCAAGGATTATCAACCCGGTGCGAGCTCTAGCTGGGAACATTTTGGTGCAACACGAGTCAGTGCAGATCGGACACGAGAATGGGGACTGGATCAATGGGCAGCGAGGACTGGGCAGGGATCCTTGTTCAACTGGGTGGTTGGGAATGCGATTCTGCCGGAGATGGACCTTGATCCAACTCACGAAGGCATTCAGAAAATCGACCGATTCACGGTGCCGGAACTTGGGGAGTTGGCGACTGCCGGTTCCGATCTTCAAACTGCCATGGACAACGCCGAGGGAAGGTTGACTCCGCTCGGATTGGCCGAAGGGAGTATTGCGTTTGATATCAATCCAAATCAGGTTCTCGGGAATGATCCCCAGACGCACTTTGACCAAGTGTATTCAAGGGCCAAAGCCACGTTGAACAACGCGGTTTCATCCTTCGACGATGCGAAGGATGTCACAAGGCTCATGCGGACCGAACAAGATTCACTCACGGAGTTGCAAGTAGCGGTCGCACGTCAAGAGATGGCGTTTACGAACGCGCTAATCGCTTTGTATGGGTCACCCTATCCCGAAGACATTGGCCCGGGTAGGACTTATAAGCAGGGCTATGAAGGACCGGATTTGATTCACTATGTTTATGTGACAAATCCCGAATTAAGTTTCAACGATCACCTCACACCGGGAGCAGCGGCTACTTTCAAAATCGATACCCAAGACGTTTCGATGGATTGGTGGTCTGCGAATCAGGATGCGTTTAACGCGGTGGTGCGTGCAGATTCTCCGGCTTATCAAGCGGGAAACCATTATTTTGAATACAATCTGGATTCGCATGGTTACCTCGCAAAACCTGAGAATTGGGTGAGCCAAAGGCGGTCACCGGGTAAAATTCAACAAGCTATTTCGGATTACATCAAAGCTCATACTTTGTTGGCTCAGGAACTCGGGGATGCAGAAGGTGCGAAGGGCGACTTTGATGACGCTCTGAAATTATTCCAACTGCAGAACAACCTCCACAAGGACGTTGCCGCCTTAGAAAAAGTGAAGTTCATACTGAATACCACACTGCGTTCGGCGCAATTTGCGGATGAAGTTTTCCAACAGGTTCAGGATTTGCTCGCAGAGACTGTGGAGGAACAGTCGGAAAATGTAGCGGCTGCTTTACCAGAATCGTTCATAGCAGGTTTAGCAGCTGGTGGGGATGTCACTTCCGCCGCACGGTCGGCCATTGAGGCTGCAGGAGCCATTGCCAAAGGTTCTTTGGATGTGCTGGCCTTAGCGCGTTTTGCTGCAGTGCGTTCCTTGCAGTTTGGAACTGAAACCACCGAGGCCACCATCGACTTCAAAAACATCCCCGAATTGGAACGGGCTCAGGAGTTGAAGGAGGCTTTGCTTGAGTTGGGCGGAACTTTCGGCGAGGTGCAGGGACATTTCGTAGCGATCAATCAAAGGCTTCGTGAATTGGATGATAAACGCCGTGCTTACCTCAGTTTGGTAGCAGAGGGTGAGCGATTGCAGTTGGAGCGGCAGGTGTATCGTCAACGTTCGGCGGCTCTTGTTCAGGGCTTTCGAACAAGAGACGCGGCGTTCCGTATCTTCCGAAACGAAAAATTGGAACGTTACAAAACTTTGTTCGATCTCGCTGCTCGCTACGCTTATTTGGCTGCGAACGCGTATGATTATGAGACCGGTCTTCTCAAAACGGATCAGGGCAAATCATTCATCAATCGGATTGTGAATTCTAGGGCGTTAGGCGTGGTCAAGTTGGGCGAACCCCAATACGCGGGCAGCAACGCAGGTGATCCAGGACTATCCAGTGCCCTCGCCGAGATGAAGGCGGATTGGGATGTGCTCAAAGGCCGCTTAGGATTCAACAATCCGGATGCTTACGGCACGACCGTTTCGTTGCGTGGAGAGAACAGTCGCATTTTGCCGGGTTCAGAAGGAGATTCGACCTGGCAAGATCTGCTCAGCACGAGTCGCTTGGACAATCTCTTAGACGATGCTGATGTCCGAAGGAATTGCCTTCAGATCGATCGTGGCAACGGATTACCCGTGCCCGGCATCGTCCTGACGTTCAGCACAACTATCGCTCCGGGCCAAAATCTTTTCGGCAGAAGTTTGGCGGCCGGCGACCACAACTTCAGCAGTGCGTTGTTCGCGACCAAAATCTTCTCGGTCGGCGTCGCCCTCGAAGGTTACCTTGGGATGGACAACCCTCCCGCAAACCTCGGGGCAGTCGGAAACGCTGGAGGAAACTCGCCATCAGATCCAACCACGTTTGCAGATCCAAATGCAATGGCGGCAACCCCATCGGTTTACCTAATCCCCGTGGGAGTCGACTCAATGCGGAGCCCACCGCTTGGCGACACCAGCACGATTCGCTCTTGGTCTGTGGACGATTTGGCTATCCCGTTGCCGTTCAATATCAGTGCGTCAGATTTCTCGACAGAGAAGCTCTATCAATCGAGTGATTCGTTGACCGAACCGCTCTTTGCGCTCCGCAAACATCAACCCTTCCGACCTGTTCCCACCGCACTGGCCTTCAGCCCTCATATTTACGGCGGTGGCGGATCTCTCCAACTGTCGCAATTCACCAACCGGCGATTGATCGGACGGAGCGTTTGGAACAGTCAGTGGAAAATCGTCATTCCCGGTGAAACCTTGCTGAACGATCCTAAACAAGGTCTCGAACGATTCGTCCGGACGGTGAAGGATGTGAAATTGCATTTTGTGACTTACTCCTACTCAGGAAACTAAACCTCAAATGTCGCACGTTATGAACTATTTCAAAAGCTCCTTGGGAAAGTTGATTGGGTGTGGTTTTTTATTGATGCCCGTGGCTTTGTGGGCATTCCCTCCTGCGCCGCATCACCTTTTCTATGGGAAGGTGAGGGATGAGTTTGGAGCACCGGTCAATGTCCCCGGTGCGGAGGTTGTTTTAGCTAGTGCTTCCGGAAAGCAGATCCGAACGCAGATTATTGATGGGCTCGAGGCAGGCGTGAGTTATCGCTTGGCGGTGGCGATGGATGCCGGATTAACGACGGACCTGTATAAAGCGACCGCGATGCGGCCAACCATGCCGTTCCAAATCCAAGTAGTCATCGGAGGAGTGACGAATTTACCGATCGAACTGAAGGGAAAGTTTGCAACCATGGGCCTACCGAGTCGTCGGACGTTGATGGATCTAACCTTGGGAGTGGATAGTGATGGGGACGGTTTGCCTGATGCTTGGGAACGGATGATCAACCCGGACAT
>SXQI01000103.1 GCA_005793025.1 Verrucomicrobiales bacterium | reverse complement strand
GGTTCATGGTGAGGATGGTGGTGGAGCTTCGTTGGGTAGGCGAAGCTAATACTTGGGTCGATGAGCAGCAAGCCCTTAAACCGGCGCGCAGGCAGCAAAGACCGATCGAATCTCTACGCAAACCAATCCGCGAAATCTGCGGCAAAAACCGAGCAGGTTTTTCTCGGTTGCAAAGGTTTTCGTGATCGCCATTCTTTAAGGCATGCACTGGAATGTTTTTTTCGCGATGGTGGCGTTGGGAGTTTGCTTGATGGGTCAAGTGGTTGCGGGGACTTTTGTGCAGATCCGGCTTCCATTGGGGGATATTGATCTTGAATTGTATGATAAGGATAAGCCTGAGACGGTCCGGAATTTTCTGAGATATATTCAATCCGGCGCGTTTACGAATAACCAGTTCATCCACCGATGGGAACCGGGGTTTGTGATTCAAGGTGGGGGTTATTGGGTCGCGGATCGCAGGCTGAGTTCTGTGGAAATTCTGCCTATCGACACGTTTGGCACGATTACGAACGAGTATTCGGTGGGGCGAAAGTTCAGTAATGTTTATGGGACCATTGCAATGGCGCGGGCGGGTGGTTTGCCGAATTCTGCTGATTCCCAATGGTTTTTGAATCTTGGGGATAACGCATTTTTGGATTCGGTGGATGGTGGGTTCACGGTGTTCGGGCATGTGGTCGGCAATACGAATGTCCTAGAGCGTTTCAATAAGGTAGATAGCGCGAATGGGGTTTATCGAATGGATATCGGCGGTGCGCTGAACCATTTGCCGGTGCTTTCACTCGATCCCACTTATGACGATTTGGTTTATGCGGATATCACGACGCTGCGGGTGAGTGTCGAAAAATTGGCAGCGAGCACGCGGCAGGTTTCTTGGATGAGCGTGAAGAATGCGACCAATGTGGTTGAGTTCACTTCGACCTTTCCGCCGACGTGGAATACGCTGATCAAAACCAACGGCAACGGCTCACGGTTGCAGGTGCAGGATAGTTCGACGAGTTCTGCGACTCGTTTTTACCGGGTGCGTGTGGAGCATCGGCCCTAGTTCATTGCTGTCCAGTTTCTCAGGCTAGGATGGATCGGACGACTTTGCCTGAAACATCTGTCAGTCGAAAATCTCGTCCACTATACCGGTAGGTTAATCGTTCGTGGTCGATGCCCATTAGGTGCAAAATCGTCGCATGCAAATCGTGGACATGGACTTTGTCTGTGACGGAATGCCAGCCGAATTCATCGGTCGCCCCGTGGACAATCCCGCCCTTGATTCCGCCTCCTGCCAACCACATCGTGAATCCGAATGGATGATGCTCTCGCCCGTTATCGCCTTCGGCGGTAGGGGTTCGGCCAAATTCTCCACCCCATAGTACGAGCGTGTCCTCGAGCAAGCCTCGTGCCTTGAGGTCTTTCAACAATCCAGCGATCGGTTGATCGGTCGCCGCGCAGTTGTTGGGTAATTCGGTCTTGAGGCCGCCGTGTTGATCCCAGAGTTGGCAACTGGATCGTTTTGAGGTTTGGGTGTGATAGACTTGCACCATCCGAACGCCGCGTTCCACCAATCGCCTCGCCATGAGGCATTGCCGTCCAAAATGATCCGTCACACTCTCGCCGATGCCGTAAAGTTTTTTAGTTTCGACGGATTCGCCATCAATCGCAAAAGCTTCCGGTGCCTGAGTCTGCATTCTGAAAGCGAGCTCGAACGATTCGATTCGGGCACTCAATCGGCTATCTTCTTCGCGTTGGGCTTGGTGTAGCGCATTGATTTGTTTGAGAAGATCAAGTTGTTGCCGTTGACGTGGTAGGCTGAAGCGCGGGTTGGCGAGGTTTTCAATCGGTTTGGTAAGATCCGTGACCAAGGTGCCTTGGTAGCTGGCCGGCAAAAAGCTAGAAGCCCAGAGCGGCGCGCCTTGAGCCGGTTGCGCGGGGCTAATCACGATGAAGCCGGGTAGATCGCGGTTCTCACTCCCCAACCCGTAGGTGAGCCATGAACCCATACTGGGGCGGGAGAAAGCTTGTTCCCCGGTGTTCATTTGGAGACACGCTCCGTTGTGGTTGATGTTGTCCGCAACCATTGAGCGAATGACGCACATGTCGTCCACACACTCGGCGAGTTTCGGAAACAGTTCGCTGACTTCGGTGCCGGATTGACCGTGTTTTTTGAACTTCCATGGTGAGCCGAGAAGTGTCCCAGTCTTGGTGCGTTCGAGTTTCGGTTTTTCGAATGGAAGCGGCTTCCCCATGTCCTGCATGAGTCGTGGTTTGGGATCAAATAGATCCACATGTGAAGGGCCTCCCGACATGAAGAGAAAAATGACGCGCTTAGCTTTCGCAGGAAAGTGCGGGGGTCGGATGGCCAATGGGTCTGCTGCGGTTGCGGCATGGGTTGATTGGTTTTCCGCCAGAAGACCTGCGAGGCCAAGAAACCCGAATCCGCCTGCGGCTTGTTGCAACATCTGGCGGCGGTTAATCCTAGCGGAGTATTGCTCTAAAAAACGCGATGTATTCATGGTTTAATCCACATAAACGAATTCGTTGGCACAGAGGAGAACCTGACAGTAAGCCTCCAAAGTCTCTTCAAGGTTTGGGGAAGATAATGTGGTGACCCCGAGTTTTTCTTCAACGAGAGAAGCGGGGCGACCATAGAGCGTTTCATAAAGCCATTGCACCTGCTCCGCCGGAGTGCCTTTTCTGGTGGCAGCACGGGTGGCGAGATGTTTCGTTTGCTCAAGAGCAAAGGGATGGTTGAGCAGGAATAACGCCTGCGGAGCGACTGTCGAGCTGAGGCGATTTTCCACAATGCGGGTGGGATCTGCACCGTCGAAAAGGGTCTGGTAAGTCGAACGATCCGAACGCACCGTCATCACATAAAGTGTGCGGCGGCGCGTGTTCAGATCACGAATTGCGGGACCACCCGGATTGCGTTCGATGCGTCCGGAGACCATCAACAAACTATCGCGGATAGATTCTGCTCCAAGCCGACGACGGTTGAAATGGCCGAGCAAAAGATTCTCAGGATCCTTTTGTGAAACTAGGTGTGAAGGGACGCTCGATTGTTGGTAGGTCGAGGAGAGCAGGATCAATCGATGCATGGCTTTCACTGACCAACCTGAACGGATGAACTCGGTGGTGAGATAATCGAGCAACTCGGGGTGAGTGGGCGGCACGCCGAGTTTGCCGTAGTTGTTTGGCGTCCGAACGATGCCTTCCCCGAAATGTTGCTGCCAGATTCGGTTGACCATCACCCGCGCCGTCATTGGGTTCTCGGGGCTCGCCAACCATCGCGCCAGCTCCACTCGACCGCTCCCTTCCTTAATATTCGAGGGAACATTTCCTGCCAGCAACTTGGGGAAGCCACGCGGAATGATCGCACCCGGTCGATCATAACGACCGCGCACGAGCAGAGCCGTATCCTTAAACCCTTCGTAAGGACTCTTCGGGGTCCCGCCTTCTTGCATGGCATGCACCACTGGAAAAGTGCCCGGCACGGTTGCCCTCGCAGCGGTGAGTTTTTTTTGGATCTCATCCCACCCGCGTCGATCAATCTCAGGCAATTGCTCAGGAGCAGTTCGCACGGAAGTCCAGAAGCGGCTCTTGCCGTCTGTTAATAATTGCAAAAGATTCGTTCCGATGGACGGGATCCCGTTCGAGCCCTGCTGAAATGCGGTGGCGATTTTATCCCGGGCGGTGGAATTGTTCGCTTTAAGCCAAGCGTCCAGAGGTGAATTCTGCACCAATTCATCGGCAGTCGATTGTTTCCGGGCGTCCGCGAGCAACCAGACATCGGCATTTCCTAAGCGGTCAGGCGATGGGTTCGGTCGCGTCTCCGCGTTCTCAACAAGATCCGCCGCGAGATCCCAACTCGATCCACTGGCTCGGGTTTCGACGATTCTCAGATCCACTGCAGTTGTGTCACATTCATGCCCGCCCTTGGGTGCAATGATTAATTCGACCCGATCTCCTTTGTTCAAGGCAACGGTGGTCTGAGGGGTGCCGAACGAAGACCGCCCTCCGTTCTCAACTTTTCCTTCCAGAATTCGTCGAGCCGAATATCCCTGCTTGATTACCAACAACCATTCCACCCCATCACCGCATTGATTATCGGCATCGGCCACAGTTCCCGTAATTTTCACTTCCCCAGAAATCGGGCTTTGCCATGCCACGGCCACCGCACCACGCGGCGAGGGATGCAAGGAAACACTTCGCGGCGGCAAGGTCAGCGTCGTGATCATCACGCTCTGCGTTCGTGTGTTGATCGTCGCAGAGGCATCGTCCCCTGCGGGATTTCTCCAACTCACCACACCGTCTTGGTTGGCCGCCTTAAGCACACGCTCTTTGAATGGAGATAGCTCCCCAAGCCCAAGAAAGTCTGCCCACGACCGTAGGAGCGGCTCCGGCAATTTGGAACGACGTGCGAGATCCGCTAGCGTGGAAGCCGGGGCGTTTGGTGTCGCCCGATGCTGGCCTAAGATTTTCAAAACTTGTTCCACCTTCGGTAGTGAATTCGAGGCGAACCGCGTCACAGATTCAGCCGCCGATTGTTCCAACGCTTTCTCCAACCCCGAGATCTCCTCCATCACTCTCTGGCGATGTGCGATCGCTTCGGGCGACGCGATCGGAACCCGTAACACAGGCGAACCCTCCGTCTTTCTGCCCGGATCCGGAAGGATATGGCTACTGAAGAAAATTCCGGCCAAACTATAATAATCCTCAGCAGAAATGGGGTCGAATTTATGGTCATGACACCGAGCACAAGCAAGTGTGAGCCCCAAAAATGCACGCCCTGTCACGTCTACTTGGTCATCCACCACGTCCGTCAGCATTTTTTCCTTATCCGCATCCCCCAATCCCCATTCGCCAAGAACATAAACCCCCGTCGCGATGAGGCCGTTCGTACTGAATCCACGACCCTCACGCAGACTAAGGATATCTCCTGCGACCTGATTCATCACAAACTGGTCGTAGGGTAAATCCTCGTTGAACGCACCCACCACCCAGTCCCGATACCGATAAGCCTCGGGCACATCGCCGCCCCCACCGATCCCGCGTGCATCAAACGAATCCGTGTATCGGACCACATCCAGCCAATGCCGCCCCCAATGTTCACCGTAGTGCGGCGATGCCAACAGTCGATCCACCACACGGGCAAAAGCTGTCGGGGACTGATCCGCTAAGAAAAGCGTCATCTCCTCGGGGGTCGGTGGTAACCCCGTCAAATCATAGGTCGCCCGACGCAACAGAGTGCGTTTATCCGTCGGCGAGGCAGGTTCGAGTTTCTTCGCTTCCAACTTCTCCAAAATAAACCGATCGATCCCTCCCTGAGGCCAAGCCGTATTCTTTACCGTTGGCAACTTCGGTGCCAAAGGTTTGCGATAAGCCCAAAGCTTTCGTGCAGTCTCCAGATCGGCAATCGCTGGACGAGCCGCCGCACCCACCCGAGGATCAGGAGCTCCCATCGCCACCCATTTCTCAAGATCGGCGATCGCGCCCGCCGAAAGCTTCTTGTTCTTGGGAGGCATCTGAAGATCCTCCTCCACATAGCGCACGGCACGGATCAAGAGACTTTCCGCCACCTTTCCCGGAATCAAAGCTGGCCCGGTATCACCACCCTTCAGCAGTCCTTCCCGAGTATCCAAATGGAGCCCGCCTTTCAACTTTTGACTCGCCGAACTATGGCATTCGTAACACGAATTCGTCAGGATCGGCAGAATGCGCTCGTTAAAAAAAGTGAAGTCTTCCACCGCAAAAACGCGGAACGACACCAGACTAAGCAGCATCAACCATTTCGTGATTGAACGGGAACCCTTCAAGGGTGCAGGCAACGGTGTCATAGACGTGACGTTATCCAACTTTGACGTAACAAGCCAACGCCGTAGTCAGAAAATTCCCAACCCCTTTTCTTGACCCACCCCTGCCCGATGGCTATAAACAACAGACGATTACGGCTGGAGAGATGGCTGAGTGGTCGAAAGCGACGGTTTGCTAAACCGTTGTACACTTAACCGTGTACCGGGGGTTCGAATCCCCCTCTCTCCGCCACTTTTCTATGTGGTTTCCCCCCAAAAGCGACCTTCGCCGGACGTAGCGTCGTTGCCAAAACAATGACAAATCAGCACCATACACCCATGAAAACTGCAAACCAAACCGCTCAAATTCGGATGACAGTTCGCGTCTCTAAAAGCGTCCGAGACACGCTCGAACAAGCTGCAGAGCTTGTGGGCTCGACGGTGAACCAGTTCGTCGTTCAGACCGCCTATACGGAAGCGCGCGCTTGATTGAGCGTGAATCCGTCATCCGCCTTTCGCAAAAAGACGCGCAAAAGGTACTGGCCCTCATAGAGAACCCACCCAAACCCAACAAATTCCTTAAGGACGCCGTCACCTGGGGGATACTCCATCCCTAGGTTGTAATCAGCTTCTCCGTATTGGTTCTTTAGCTAAGGATTCTGGGAATCCCGTAGCTCCAGCCCCAAGATACCTCCAGAAATCACCAATCGGTTGAGTTAGGTATTTCAAAGAAGGCCTAGTTTGCCGCACTCTGCGAGAAGCAGAACAAGCAGGAACGCCATCAAGAGGACAATTTCCTTACCTGGGACTGGTTTATACAACTTATCCCACTCATCCAACCCCGGAACCGGCCGGGATAACCGCTGCATGAGCCTAATAAACCAACAAGTCCTTTGGTTAGCTTGATTCGTGTTACTGATCCCGAATTGAACGGATCGCCAAGAAATGGACGATGCCCATTGCGCATTGGAGTCAGGCACTCAACCGATTTGCCATGGAATTTGGAGATCGCATGCCCAAGCTCGATTAAGAAAATGAAAAACACCCAAAGACCAGTTTACCGCAGGG
>SXQI01000102.1 GCA_005793025.1 Verrucomicrobiales bacterium | reverse complement strand
TTGTGGTTGTTGATCGCAACGGGTTGGACACTCTTGGCGAGCGGAGCATTGCCAGTTTCTGGTCTTGCAATCGTAATTCTCGAATTCCTGATGGGATTTGGTTACGCTTTGTTCAGCACTTCAAACGTCCGTTTGGCGATGGTGATTAGCCCCACGATGGGACGGAGCCATTTTTTTGCCATGTTTCAGGTAGTTGCCAACCTCACGCTAGGATTGGCACCCATTATTTGGGGGTTGCTCCTAGACGGCCTCGGCGGATCGGAATGGCGGGTTGATCGCTGGGTGATCAACTCTTATGTCATCTTTTTTGTCGGAGCAGGCTGTTCCTTTGCCGTCACGGCTTTCCTTGTCCGCACACTGGAGGAACCTAGTGCAGCCCGGGTTCAGGAGATGCTCCGTGAAGTTTTAATCCATGCCCCACGACGCGTATTAGCCCGACTCATGACGCGTTAATTCCGTTCCATCATTGCAAAAGCTCCGTTGCACCTATGTCGAATTGTTTATCTAAAAGAATCGCCTCGCTCAAGACCGTCGCAGAATTCCGGATTTATGCGGAGAGCTTGGGGATCGACCTGCCCTGCGCTGACCGCATGATCGTTGGTGAGAAATCTCCACTCCTTCAAAAGGCCCCCTTCGCCTGCTCCAATGGGAAAAGTCCCGGAAACCGATGGGCCATCCAGCCGATGGAAGGGTGGGATGGAACTCGAGACGGTGCCGTCACGGCCGACGTGCTACGACGTTGGGGTCGATTTGGAGAGAGCGGAGCGAAATTGATCTGGGGAGAAGCGATGGCGATCTGCGCCGAAGGCCGGGCGAATCCCAACCAGATTATTCTGCGGAAGGAAAACCTAGCCGGGTTGAAGCAGTTAAGAACGGTTCTCGAAGAATCCCACTCACGAAACTTTAACCGCGTGGACGACCTTGTGATCGGTTTCCAGCTCACCCATTCTGGACGGTTCAGCCGACCCTTGGATAAAAACCGTTTGGAACCCCGTGTTGCTTACCGACATCCTTATTTGGACGAAAAATTTGGAATCACCTCAGATTCTGCCATCCTTCGCGACGACGAGATTCCAGCCTTGATCGAAGATTACGTGAATGCAGCACTGTTGGCAAAAGAAGCAGGTGCTGACTTCATCGATCTCAAGCATTGCCATGGCTATTTGTTGCATGAGTTTTTAAGTGCGCGAAGCCGATCCGGACCGTATGGCGGCTCGTTGTTCAACCGAACTCGATTGCTGCGGGACATCGTGGCGGCGATCCGGGCGTCGGGTAACCTGATCGACATTGCAGTCCGAATCAGCGTGTTTGACTTTGTCCCTTACCGGCCAGATCCGGCAGGGGCTAGTGGAAAAACTTTAGCAGTCGGCCAACCAGAGCCGGTCACTTGGCCTTATCCATTCGCTTTTGGGGCTTCTCAAACCCAAGAGGGGGTGATCGACCTCACCGAGCCGATGGAATTCCTGAAAACCTGCCATGGCTTGGGGATCCGATTGATCAATCTCACTGCTGGATCACCCTATTATAATCCGCATATTCAACGCCCTGCGGCTTACCCCCCATCGGACGGTTATGCTCCACCAAACGATCCTTTAATCGATGTCGCCCGCCAAATTCGAGTCGTCCGCGACGTCAAAGCCGCCGCACCGGCAGGGATGGTTTTTGTCGGCACTGCCTACAGCTATTTGCAGGAATACCTACCATTGGTAGCTCAGGAGGCGGTAGCGAAGGGTTGGACCGACATGGTGGGCCTTGGCAGAATGGCCCTCAGTTATCCGCGTTGTATCGCCGATGCTGTTGCGGGCCGAACTTTAGAAAGCAAATTAATCTGCCGCACGTTAAGCGACTGCACCACGGCTCCACGCAAAGGGTTACCAAGCGGTTGTTATCCGCTTGATGCCTATTACACTTCAAAGCCGGAGGCCTTACAGTTGAAAAAACTAAAGCGAAACGAATCGACCGAGTGAAGATTTTTTCCGAACCGTTTGTTGACACCTAGCGCTCCTCTGTTAATCTCCCACGCTCCGTTGGTGACGGGATCAGCCTAGGGTTGACCCATCGACTACCGGGATTAAACAAGCGACATCGCCATGAAACGTCAATACCAACCGTCGAAGATGCGACGAAAACGCCAACACGGCTTTCTTAACCGCAACTCGACTCGCGGCGGCAAATCCGTCCTTGCCAACCGCCGCCGGGTGGGCCGCAAACGCCTGACCCCAGTGTGATGATTGGTAGAGGGGTAAATGAATGACCCTAGATCGCTTCCCTTGCGTTTGGGGTCAACCCAGCGGGTGGTGCGGTCAGGGGAATTCACCCACCTACGCAACACTGGCCAGCGCCTAGCTCATGGCTGTCTTGTGCTCAATTGGCTCAGGCCGGAACTCGGGAAGCTCTCCCGTCTCGGCGTTGTCACCTCCCGCAAGCTCGGGGGGGCCGTTCTTCGCAGTCGAGCTCGACGATTGCTCCGCGAAGCCTTCCGCCGGCACCAGCACCAATTCCAGCAGCCCGTCACAATCATCTTGGTTGCGCGCAATTCCATTGTGGGTAAAACCTATGCCGAAGTTGAGCGAGACTACCTGCAGGTCCTCCGCAGAGCTCGGTTGCTGCCGACAGCATGAGGTGGAACATCTCGCCCTGAAACCGTTCCCCCTACGAGCATGGAAGCTCCGCGTGCTGAGCGTTATAAGCCTTCCCTTGCTCGGCGTGCTCCTAGTTTATCGCTTTTTGTTTTCCCCCCTCAAGTCGATCATTTTCGGATCCTCAGGCCGATGTCGATTCACCCCATCCTGTTCCGCTTATGCTTACGAGGCGATCCAGATTCATGGACCCTTTAGCGGTGTTTGGTTGGGTATTAAACGTTTGATTCGGTGTCAACCTTGGGGAGGAACCGGCCACGACCCTGTACCTCGCCGGATCAATGGTTCAAACCAGCTTTCTACACCTCACTAGTGCTTTCTTATCATGGATCGTAAATCACTTCTCATTTTAGCCGCAGCTTTCGCATTGCTCCTCGCATGGATGCCGCTAACGAATAAATTATTCCCTCCCAAGGTATTGCCGCCGCAGGCAACCAATGCTGTGGTTGCAGCTCCGAGTAGCACAACTCCTCCCATTCAAACGGAGACGAAGCCCAAAGAGTTCCAAGGGAATACAAGTTTTCGGGCTGAATCAGTTGGAAAACTAGTGAAGGAAGAACTGCTGACGCTGGAGAACGAAAATGCGCGTTATGTGTTTACTTCGACAGGTGGGGGACTGAAGCAGGTTTTGCTGAAAAAGTATCCGGAATCGGTGGCAGGTAAGGACGCGAAAAAAGAGAATCTGGCCAATTTAAATCGCAAGGCGCCGATCCCTGCATTGAGTTTGATGGGGCCTGATTCGCTAATCGGCGACGGGGTTTATCAACTGGTCAAGGTGGATTCTAACACGATCCGGGCCGAAAAGACGCTTCCGAACGGGCTACTGATCACGAAGGAGTATCAGCTCTCAACGAATTACTTGGTTAAGTTTAACCTCAAGTTTGAGAATCACACGAAGCAACCGATTCAGGTTCCTGCTCGCGAAATCATCATTGGGACAGCCACTCCGATGGGGGTGCAAGATGAGGCCATGTATCTCGGCCTTGACTGGTACAACGGCAGCGGAGCTGAACACATCACGGAGTCATGGTTTGCAAATCGAACGCTGGGTTGCTTTCCGGGACAGGTAAGGACGGAGTATTCCGCAGGCGCTTCCAACGTGGTTTGGGCTTCGGTGCACAATCAATTCTTTACCATGATCGCGGTGCCCCAAACACCTGCGGAACGCGTGATTAGTCGCCAGATCCCACTTGCCGCGCCCACGAAAGAGGAGATCGGGACACAGTCCAGCGCACTTCTCCAACCCATCGGTTATCAGACTTCATTGGGTTACAACGAAGTGACGGTGCCGCCGAATCAGATCTTTATCACTCCCATGGAAGTATTCGCGGGTCCAAAGGAATACAACCTACTCGCCCGGCTTGAAAAAGAGATGGATTTAGTGATGGGTTTTGACGGATTCATCGGTTTTTTTGCCAAGAGCCTCTTGCTTTCCCTGAACGGTTTGCATGCCTTGGGGTTTGGTTACGGTTTGGCAATTATTATTATTACCATTGCGATCAAGCTCATCTTTTGGCCGTTGTCAGCTTCTAGCACCCGTTCGATGAAACGGATGCAAAAACTGCAGCCTCAGATGAAGGCTATTCAGGACAAGTACAAGGATGAACCCGCGAAGATGCAGAGCAAACTGAGCGAGTTTATGAAGGAGAATAAGATCAACCCAGTGGCGGGTTGCCTCCCCATGATCATCCAGATTCCTGTGTTCTTTGGTTTTTATCGAATGCTCCAAGCCGCCATCGAACTTCGGGGTGCTTCATTCCTCTGGGCTAGCGATTTGAGCAGCCCAGACACGATCGCCGTGGTTGCAGGGTTTCCAATCAATCCGTTCCCTCTCCTCATGGGAGCGACCATGCTCTGGCAGGCTCAGCTTACTCCAGCTTCTCCGGGGATTGATGCATCGCAGCAGCGGATCATGAAGTATATGCCGTTGATGATGATGGTTTTCCTGTACAATTTCTCAGCGGGATTGACAATTTATTGGACCGTCCAGAATCTACTGTCTATTGCACAGATGAAGTTGACCCGTGATAAAGCGGCAACCGAACCCACAGTTCCTGCGACCCGCAATAGTAAAAAGTCCTGAACCGAACCATCCTATGCCAGACCAACCTAAAGCCATTCTTGAGCAGATCTTGCAAAAACTCGGTTTCGCCGTCACCGTGGTGGAACATCAACTGGAGGAAGGGTTGTTGCTGGAGATCCAGACGGATGACCCCGGTCGATTGATTGGTCGCCAAGGTCAGACTTTGGCTGATTTACAATACATCACCAACCGGATCATTTTCCGGCAAGATCCTACACAATCTAAGGTAATGGTAGATGTGGGCACATACCGCACACAGGGCCGAGAATCCCTCGTTAAGAAGGCAAGGGACGCAGCCGAAAAGGTTCGACGTTGGGGGGACATTATCGAATTAGAACCCTTAAGCTCCTTCGACCGTCGAATCATTCACAGCATCCTCCGGGATGATCCCACGATCGAGGTTCACAGCGTGGAGGTCGAAGGTTCAGACAAAAAGGCGATGATTTTTCGCCCAAAGTCGAAATAGAACCATTTGGCCATTAGGCGACAGAGGATCAACAAACTGGGGGATCTTTTGTGCATCATTCAGCTCGTGCCTTGATTCTGTCTTGGTAGAGTAAGCGCTAGATCCGCACCATGCGCTGCTGTAGCCGTAAGCAACTGATCTGGTTCACGCTCGGTGTCGTGTTCTCCGTTCTTTCCTGCTGGTTAGTTTTTTTCCCTACAATTCGAGAGGTTGCTGACGGTTCGACCCAAAAGTCCGACACGAGAGGTTCCTCCTTAAAAGCCGACGTCTTGCGGCTCGAGGAAGATGAATCCAAAGCAGCAGGCTTGTATTGGCGAAAAGAAGAACTGGCACAACAGTGCGGCCGTTTTTTCGAGACCTTGTGGGATTCTGTTAACGTCGCCACCAACCGATTGACTCCGATCGCAACGGTGGATTTCGGGAGGATTATTCTCCCACGTTGGCAGGAACCTATTCCTTCAATTCACGAAATCCAGATTCGAAAGCCCGATGGGGCTGGAGAGATCCTTGGCCCCACGGCTTGGTCAGACCTGATTCTCCATCATGGTTCCAACGGATGGAAATTGGCACAGGTCGAGTTTAGGCAAATTCGTTTTGAAACCAATCAAGGTGGTTCTCCTGATTGGAGTACTTTTTATTTATCTGCGCATTTGACGAATTCTTTTTCATTGGAACGAGCCTTGATCGAAGGCGAATTTGTAGCTAGCTGGGATCTCCCAACACCTCCCGTAGGACGCGTTGTATTGAAGCAAGTTGATGCGAGCAAACTAACCCATTCCACTCGACGTGGACCTGTGCCCTTCCAAATCATCCACGAACAATCCATCGTTCCCCCTCGGAATGCATTCTCCGTCGACCCGTTGTTAGTTTACGACCTCGATGGGGATGGTTTTTCTGAGATCATTCTCGCAGGGAAAAACTTAAAATTTCGCCGAACGGCGGAGGGAACTTATGCCGCCGAACCGTTGTGTGCCCACCCGCCGGGTCTCATCAGCTGTGCGCTTTTAGGAGAGTTCGACGGGGATTCGTTTGTGGATCTACTGTGCCTCAAGCATGAAGGGTTGGTGCTTTTCAAGGGATCTCCGATGGGAACCTTTGACACACCCGAGTTATTGGTCTGGCCTAACCCAGCCGACATGATCTACCCCATGGTGATGACTAGTGGTGATGTAGATCGGGATGGGGATCTTGATTTATTCATTGCTCAATACAAAAAGCCCTATGAAGGGGGGGCGATGCCGACTCCTTTTTACGACGCAAAGGACGGTTACCCCTCCTACCTGTTCCTGAACAACGGTCATGGGGACTTTACCGATGGAACCGTGGCCTCAGGTCTCGCTCCCAACCGACTCCGGCGCACTTACAGTAGTTCGTTCGTCGATCTGAACGCGGATGGATTTCTTGATTTGCTTGTGGTCAGCGATTTTGCCGGGGTGGACGTTTATCAAAACGATGGGCGCGGCCATTTTATCGACCGCACCAAGGATTGGATCGATGAGAAGCACGCTTTTGGAATGGCTCACGCTTTGAGCGATTTCAATCACGATGGCGGATTGGACTTTCTGATGATTGGGATGACCTCTCCGACAGTGGATCGGTTGGAGCATTCGGGGTTGCACCGCCCAGGACCGTTCGTGGATCCA
>SXQI01000101.1 GCA_005793025.1 Verrucomicrobiales bacterium | reverse complement strand
CTCTTGTTAGGCTCAGAGCCTCACCTAGTTTTTTGTAGACCCGTTCTTTCATCGCCTTCGGCAATCCTTTAAACGCCGCACTATAAATCATGTAGCTGCAACGATGTTTAAAAAGCCTTGTTTTCAGATCCAAATCTTTCAACGCGACTCCGCTGACAGCGCGCCGATTCAATTGGAATTCTCGTTTGTAAATTGGATCACCTTCAATTCCTCCAGCCGGTAACGAGGATTCATCAGCAAAAAGGAGATAACGCACGATTATGTTCGCCTGTTGATCCAACTCCTGTTTTTCCACGGTCGAGAGCTCACCTGAGCTATTGTGGAGCAGTGTGCGAGTTCGGTAGGTGGCCTCCACCACACGATTCACAAACCCAACCTGATGCTCATGGATTAGATGAGGAAGAATATCGCTGGTGGAGGTTAAATATTTCGAGAACCTAAACCTTTCGCCCGGATTGTTCCTGATCTTTACCAAATTCCCTGCATTGAACTGTCCCAGAGAATTACCCCAGTGATTGGTGACAGCATCAAGTCCCGTAACATACCATCCGCCCAACCTTTCTTGGAGAGGGATCGTATGACCACTTTGATTGATTCGATACGCCACCAAACTGCCTCCGGTGAGCCCAGGAACAACCGATTTGATGACCAAACCCGGAACATGTCCGGTTTCCTCTCCTGCGTGACAGTTCATGCAACGCGTGGAGCGTTCGATCCGGATGGGTTCGCGATTCTGAGGAATCTCAAAGATATAAAAAACCGCACCAAGATCGGAATCGATGGACACGATTTCAATGCGACCGCCCGGGATGAATCCCACATAAATATCCTCGCTGAAATAGAGCGCGCGAGGGTTGGACGGGCTGATCAAGCTGAGTTGCAGACTCGTGGTAGAAAAAACCAACATTTGTGAGGAAACAGGAACGTTCAAGGACTGGAGAAAACTAGCTAAAAACTCCTTTTCACCACTGCTATCCAATTTGATCTGACCAGCTTCCAAGGCGGTCTTCATTTTCGTGAAACGGTCTGTTGGAATGCGTTTAAAATAATCGTGGGGTGGCAGCTCAAAATCTTGATAAGTCGTTTCCGCGAGAGCCGCCGAAGCAATCAAGATGATGACCCAAAAGTTATAGAACACAGGTCTCATTCAATGGTTTTAGTTTAAGGGGTGGATATTCACTAAGACAAGGAGGAGCGTTCACCGAACATTAGTATGGAGTTCAGTAAATGCTGGTTTTATTCTTAATTCATTGTCAAATGAACAGTGTCGGGAATTGCTATGCGAACCATCCGAACTGCTAATCCTAAAGATGTTCTAGGACTTTTCCGATCAGGCTAGTTCATGAAGCTCCACTGGAAAACCTTCATAATCTTGATTGCATTGTGTTCACCTCAGTTGGTGAAGAACAGCCAGAGTGTCATTTTTTTTGAAACGGATGATCCCTCCCATAATACTTCCGAACCCACTGGCCCCTTAATTGGTTCAGGGTGGCAATGGGTGGGTCAGTGGCAGCATTTTATCGGCACCCCGATCGCGCCCAACTACTTCATCACCGCAGCTCATGTCGGTGGGATTATTGGGCAGGCGCTGGTCCTAGGCGGGAAATCCCATGTTACAACCGCCGCCTTTCGCGACCCGTCCGCCGATTTGACCATCTGGCAGGTTCGTGAGCCGTTTGTGAATTGGGCACCGCTTTGCGAATTAACCACTGAGATTGGAAAACCGTTCATCGTTTTCGGACGCGGCACCCAGCGTGGAGAGGAAGTTTACCATTCAGGCAATTCACCCAAGCTACGGGGTTGGAAATGGGGACAGATAGATGGCCAATTGCGCTGGGGCCAGAACGAGGTATCGCGATTGGAAACCAGCCGGAACGAAGGGATTCTCGACGTTTTTTATGCCACTTTTGACCAAGACGTCGGATCCAACGAGTGCCACCTTTCTACGGGTGATTCGGGAGGCCCGTGTTTCATTCAGGTTGATGGGAATTGGCAGATTGCAGGAATCAACTATGGAGTTGATGGACGTTTTAATACGTCCCCGGACGGCGTCGGATTCGATGCTTGCCTGTTTGATCGAGGTGGTCTGTATGTTGGCTCGGAAGTGGGCTGGTCGCTTCAACCCCTACTACCAATCCCCCGCCCCTCAGGTTTCTATGCAACTCGAATCTCCGTCCGAGCGGCGTGGATTCGGTCAATTCTAGATCAACCCCTTAGATTACCACCAAAACTTCTCACCGCCTCATCACCTGAAGGGCCATATTGGTCTTTGAGTGGAGCTCTGGTTAATGAAACCCAACGAACAATTACAGCTCCGATGAATTCTGATCCGCTATTCCTCAAACTCGAATCCAATCATCCGATCTCCATTGAAACTGCTCAAGTTTTTGGAACCAATTTACTGGTCTCTTACCTTTTCTTAGATCAATGATTAGTCTCAATTTCATTAACTTAAAGACTTTTCATGCCCCCTCAATCGTCCTAATCATCAGCAACCTAAGACCCTACTCGCCCCAACCACAACGAACTTTTTCTCTTGCGACATGAAACAATTCGCTAACAACAAAACTTCGATCAAGAGGTGCCACAAATCGGATGCCTTCACACTGATCGAACTCTTAGTAGTTATTGCGATCATTGCAATTTTGGCTGGGATGCTATTACCCAGTCTCGCCAGAGCCAAAGAGACGGCGAATCGCACCGTGTGCAAAAACAATCTCAAGCAATACGCACTAGCGTTGAACCTCTACGCGATGGACAACAACGACAAGTATTTGAACTTAGACCAACTCGCCCCGAACGAAAACCGAGGAGGTTGGGCTTGGGATATGTCGACGCAGAAATTTACATTGATGGCGACCTACGGAAACCTCAGAAACATTAATTACTGTCCATCGTTTAAAAAACAGAACAACGAAACCTTGTTCACTAGATGGGCCAGAGACTACGGTTATTACGTCCTTGGCTATGGTTTCTTCCTCAAACGCTCGGGAGCTGTGGAGGAGATCAACTGGCGGGTTTCGGCGACCGTCCCGAGCACAAAAACAAATATTTCTCCCTCCGAAGCGCAACTTGTCGTTGATGCAGTGATCTCACAGTCGGGAAATTTTGCTAAAGTAGATGGAGGTTGGGTGGGACACGCTACAAGTCACTTGAACAAAAAACTCCCTGCCGGTGCAAATCAATCCTTCATGGACGGGCACGTCGAGTGGCGTTCTTGGAGCCAGATGGGGGGCGTAGGGAGCTCCACCAAAAACGTTAAAAAACTGATTATTTTCGAACCCAATTTCTGGTTTTGATCAATCGGTTGTCCTAAACCACCACCTAAACTGTCCGCGTTAAACGATTAAAAATTCAGCGAGAAAAGTCTGATCCCCTTCGGTTTCGATGGTTCGTTGACCTCGGTGATGAGGTTCTCTGCATCTTTCTCTGGGTCCTGTTTGCTCCTGAGGCTAAAGGTTTTCGTAATTTTTTGAGAGGTTCGCAGATCGACTAGTAACCCGCTGTATGTGGCACCCGAATTCCTCATTTTGGGATTGGAAACCCGTGCTTGAAGGTTTCGCAATCGGTTAGCGCTGGTTGGGGATGGCGGCGTCCGACCTGCTGGAGTCTCAATTGTTTGAGCACTTACCCAGCAAATACTGCAAATACAAAGTAGGACGGTTAAAAAAACCTTCATGGCAATTGGTGTTGGCGTGATCATTAAATCAACACCTTGCTTTGTCAAATCGCAACCATGCAGTCGTTGACAGTGTTTAGCAGGGTCTTTAATTTCTTGGATAATGTTGAGTCTCCCGTTCGAGCTGCTTTTGGCTCTTCGTTACCTGCGACCCAAGCGGACGTTTGTTTCAATCATCACATTGATTTCCGTTATGGGTGTTACGTTAGGAGTGGCGGTATTGATTATTGTGATCAGCGTGATGAGCGGATTCGACCAATCACTCCGAGATAAAATTCTTGGATTCAATTCCCACCTTCGTGTCAGTACTGTGGATCGTAGGGTAAAAAACTATCGCGAAATCGCAAACACAGTCTCAGCCAACCCTCATGTCAAAGGGGTAGCTCCCTACGTTCTGGGACAAGTGTTGATCAAGACTCAACCCACTTCAGGTGAATCTGCCTATCTCGCCCAATATTTGAGGGGCGTAGATCCTGCATTGGAAGGAAAAGTGACATCTTTGACCAACAGCATGATCGCCGGAACTTTCGATCTGCGAGGAAATCGCATTGTTATCGGAAGCGGGTTTGCCAATGACCTCCGCATCCATGTAGGGGATCGATTGCTGATTTATGCCCCTCGTGATGTAGAGAAATGGGATAAGGCAAGGACATCTGACAAAGGCGAAATACCCGTGCCAGATGATTACGAAGTCGCCGGAATTTTTGAAGTGGGTTACTACGAGTATGATTCTGCTTACATCATCACTTCACTAGGAAACGCTCAGGATCTCTATGAACTTCAGGATTCTGTGCATGGGTTGATGGTGATGATCAATGACCCTAACCAAGCTGCATCAGTCCGCAACGATTTGGCTCCAGCCTTACCGGAACATTCCGTGATCTCTACTTGGATGGATGACGCCCGACATTTTCTGGAAGCGTTGGCGGTGGAGAAAAACGTCATGTTTTATTTACTGTTCTTTATCATGATTGTCGCGGCTTTCGGCATCATGAGTGCGTTGATCACTTTCGTGGTCCAAAAGACCAAGGAGATCGGTGTCCTAAAAGCCCTGGGAGCGCAGAATTCCCAGGTTATGCTCATTTTTTTGAGTCAGAGCTGCATTGTCGGGGTATTAGGAGTATGTTCCGGGTTGGGCCTTGGACTGTTGGCCCTTTCCTATCGGAATGAATTTTTGGTCTTCATGCGACGGATTACTGGAGTTGAACTTTTTCCGGAACAAATCTACGCGTTTCGAGAGTTGCCCATGTTGATCGTGCCAAGCGATATCGTATTGATCTGTGTTGGATCCATGCTGGCTTGTGTGTTGGCGGGATTGCTGCCTGCATGGAACGCGGGACGTCTCAAACCTGTAGAGGCACTACGAGGAAATTAAACCTATTTGGTCATGGTTGATTTAATACTTAATCCTCAGGAGGTCGCTGATGCCGTTCGTTCCGCGCTTGCAGAGGATCTTGGCACTGGGGATGTGACCACGTTAGCGATCATCGATCCTGAATCCCAATCTTTGGCCCGACTCGTTGCACGCGAGTCCATGGTGGTTGCTGGATTGGCGTTTGCTCGAGAGGCATTTTTAGCAGTGGATTCCTCGCTTCAACTAGTCGAATGTGTGGCGGATGGAGGTAAACGAATCGCAGGACAGGATTTATTGATTATTCGCGGTTCAACAAGAGCCATCCTTTCAGCTGAACGCGTGGCGTTGAATTTCATCCAACGCCTTTCAGGAGTGGCTACAGAGACTCAGGCATTTGTTCATGCGGTCTTGGGGACCCATTCCAAAATCCTGGATACGCGCAAAACGACTCCAGGATGGCGGAATTTTGAGAAGTATGCAGTGCTCTGTGGAGGAGGCAAAAACCACCGTAAAGGTCTGCATGATATGGTCCTGATCAAAGATAACCATTTATCTGCGCTTGGGGATGTTCGACCAAACGCGGTTGAAGTTGCCGTCCTCCGCGCTAAGGAGGCTTATCCGCACCTCAAAATCGAGGTGGAAGCAGATAATCTCGAACAAGTAGCTCAGGCCGTAGCAGCTCAAGCCGACATCGTTTTGTTGGATAACATGTCGTTAGAACAATTACGTGAAGCCGTGAGAATTGCGGACGATAGAATTCTAACGGAGGCAAGTGGTGGGGTAAACATCAACAACGTGAGAAGGATCGCCGAGACTGGCGTAGATTTTATTTCAGTCGGGGCAATTACTCACTCAGCTGGTTCCGTGGATATTGGTCTCGATTTTGACCAGCCTCTGATTTGAAACTGCGGTTGAGATGACAATAGACGCCCAAATACTAGCCGCTCTGAGAAATGGGAAAAACTGCTCAGTTTCAGGAGCTGAATTAGCGATCCAATTCCAATTGAGTCGGGCTGCTATTTGGGCTCGGATCGAAGAATTGCGATCACTTGGGTATGAAATTGAGGCCAGCCCCCACGAAGGATATCGCCTGAACAAAAGCCCGGATCTTCTCCACTCTGATGACCTTTTGGCTCGGCTTGGAGATTCTCAAAAAATAGGCCGGGATATCCGCGTTTTCCAAGAAACTACCTCCACGAACGATGTGGTGGAACGTTTGGCGAGGGATGGTATTGCAGAGGGTGTTGTCGTGTTTGCGGAATCTCAGACCAAAGGTCGTGGGAGGTTAGGCCGCCGGTGGGTCTCTCCTTCTGGCAAGGGCCTGTGGTTTTCGATTCTATTACGCCCTACGCTTTCTCCCCAATTCATCACCCAGATTACTGTCGCTTCGGCAGTCAGTTTACGCAGAGCGATCAAACAAATCACCGGCCTAACTCCGGAGATTAAATGGCCTAATGACCTGCTCCTGAATGGTCTTAAAATCGCCGGAATCCTCACTGAACTTTCCGCCGAACCAGATATGATCAAGCATGTCATTTTAGGCATCGGAGTGGATGTCAATTTAACATCGGAAGACCTACCCAAGGAGTTGGAAGGGGTTGCCACTTCATTGCGAATCGTAACAGGCCGTCGTTTGGATCGATCCGGGTTGGCCGTTCAATTCCTGCAACAGTTCGAAAGGGACTACGCCCTTCTTCATTCCGGACGTTTTGAGGAACTAGCTGATGAATGGGCCGAAGCATGTTCCACCCTCGGGAAAATTGTGACAATCCAGACACCGGGGAGGTTACTACAAGGCCGTGTTGAAGCGTTGGATCAGGATGGAGCACTCCTTCTCCGGACTGAGTTCGGTCGGTTAGAGCGAGTTCTCGCTGGAATAGTGCAGTCTCATCCCATCTAACCCAAATGCTTCTCCTCCTCGATATAGGAAACACTCATACTCATCTTGGCCTCGTGGAGTGTGAAACAATTATTCGCACGCGCGATATGCCAACCTCCGCATGGTCGGACGGAACCGCAGCGAAACGAATCAAACGGTTCGTGAAACGCAATCGATTGTCGGAGGTTTCCCTTTGCAGTGTCGTTCCTTCAATGACGACGAAAGTTCGGTCATTCGCCGCGTCTCTAGGGTTAAAGGTGTTCGAGTTGAATTCCGGAACAGTGTCAGGTATTGGAATCGATTACCCAAACCCTCGACGCATTGGCCCAGATCGATTAGCCAATAGCCTCGGTGCTTTTCTAACTTGGGGAGCTCCTGTTGTGGTGGTCGATTTTGGGACTGCCGTCACTTTTGATGTTGTTGATCAGAAGGGTAATTATATCGGCGGCATCATCGCTCCGGGTTTGAGCGCGATGACTAGTTACCTCCACGAAAAGACCGCATTGCTCCCCAAGATCAAAATTCGCGAAACGGACGCTGTGGTCGGACGTAATACCCGCGAAGCCATGCTGATCGGGGCTGTTCACGGCTACCGAGGATTGATCAAGGAACTTCTAAAAAAACTCCGCCAAGAACTCGGTGTTCGAAGTTTGCGAGTCGTCGCCACAGGAGGTTACGCAGCACTCATGGCATCGAAACTTCCTGAAATCAAAGAGGTCCGCCCAACGCTCACACTCGAAGGCTTGTGGTTAGCTTGGAAGAATCAGACGAAGAGAACCGCTGATTGATCGAAGTGAAACTCTCTCAAACTTTCTGCGTTACAGTCGTTCAACCGCGCATCAACGACTCTATCTCTTCCGCTTCAATCGGAATTCCAGCCATTAAATCCACAGGCCCATTTTCAGTCAGTAAGACATCATTCTCGAGACGAACCGCGATTTTTTCTTCGGGGATATAAATCCCGGGTTCGACCGTCATCACCCAACCCGGTGCCATCGGTTGGGTGGTGAAGCCAACGTCGTGAACATCGAGACCAATGGGATGACCTAGACCGTGCATAAAATACTTTTTGACCGCTCGCCTATCGGGTGTTTGTCGCCGGATCTCTTGCAGATTGATCAGGCCGAGGTCCACGCACTCCCGTTCGATCAACTGCTCCGCTTCGAGTTGCCAAGTTGCAACCGTCTTGCCGGGAACCAAACCTGCGATGGACGCCCGTAACACTCTGAGCACCGCCTGATAAACCGCTTTTTGTCGTCGAGTAAACTTTCCACTCACTGGAATAGTGCGCGTCAAATCCGAATTGTAGTTTCTAAAACTTGCCGCAACATCCAGAAGCACTAGCTCTCCTTTAGCACATCGTTTGGAGTTCTCCAGATAGTGCAAAACACACGCATTGGATCCTGATCCGATAATCGGGAGATAGGCGAACCGACCTCCTTGGCGAATAAACTCATGGGCGAACTCAGCCTCGATCTCACGCTCGTTCACTCCCGGCTTTACAAATGGAAGCACACGCCGGAATCCGTCTTCGGTGATCTGGCAAGCCTTGCGAATCAAATCGATTTCAGGCTCAGATTTCACCACCCTCAAAGTGTGCATCAATCGGGCGAGCCGTTGGTATTGATGCAGTGGATAGCGGTTCAACGTATCCTTAACGAATCGTGATTCTCTTGTTTCGGTCTCAACAACCGCCCTTTTGTGTTCGTTGGAATTGAGGTAAACGGTCTCAGATTCACACATCAATCGATGAAACAACACTGGGAAAGCAGATAACCATTCAATGGTTTTAATCCCCGTCTCGGCCCGCGCCCTCTCTTTTGTGAGCTTTCTTCCCTCCCATATCTCAGCCAGAGCAGTGGGCTCCCTCAGGAACAGGATCTCACGATGATTCACGTCCACCGCTTCGGGGTAAAGGAGTAGGATCGATTGTTCTTGTTGAACACCGGTGAGGTAGAACAAATCGGAATTTGTTGGCAACGCAAGCGTCCCGTCGGCATTCGTGGGAGGAGTATCGTTGGAATTCACGACCGCAAGCGAGTTGTTGCTCATTAACGAGGCTAACCGTTGACGATTGCGGACAAACAGTGCGGGATCGATGAATTCGTTTCGCATAATCCAAACAAGGTGCCTAGATTGATCCGCTTTTTCAATCTCTTGAATCAGGAGTTTCCGCCTGATAAAACAATTGCATCGAGTGTGATCTGACTTCACCAAATAAAATGGAACCGTCGCCAAGCCAAAACCAGCACCATGTTTCCACTAAGCAAATCGTACTAATTCTAGCCACGCTTGGGGTTGGTTTATTGATCGGTTTCCAATTAATCGCTTGGAGTGAAAAGCGTCAGGCCAGGAAACGAGGTGGCGGTGGAGGGATGGGACATGCAGTTCCTCAGACTTTTCTCGTCAGAGAAACCAACGGAATGGTCTGGATCCCAAGCGGAGGTTTTTACATGGGGGATAATCTCGGCCCTACAAACCAACAACCTCAGCACTTAATTACCTTGAATGGTTTTTGGATGGATAAAAATGAGGTGACTAGGGAGCAATTTGGTAAATTTATCGATGCTACAGGTTACAAGACAACTCAAGAACTTCAGTCGAATGAATCTTCACCCCTGACCACTTGGCGAAAGCCGTTAGGTTCTGGAGGAACCAACATCAACGGAAAACACCCGGTGACTTGGGTTAGTTGGATCGATGCGACTGCCTATGCCCAGTGGGCAAAAAAACGATTACCCACCGAAGCAGAGTGGGAATACGCTGCTCGGGGTTCCCTCGATCGCAATCCTTGGCCTTGGGGTCAGGAATTCAAAAAAAGCACCAATGAACTGGAGAATCTGAAGCATACTGTGCATCCAGAACTCCGTTCTTCTGGATCCTTTCCTGCCAATGCCTATGGGCTCCTTGATATGGCAGGCAATGTCGCTGAATGGTGTGCTGATTGGTATAATGCCGAATATTACGGAGAATCGGTAAAAGTAAATCCACTTGGCCCCACCACCGGCCAAAACAAAGTCGTCAGAGGCGCGTCCTATTTGGTTCCTCCTTCAGAGCTTCCTCGTGGCGTCAACGCTTGGCGAAGATTTGAACCCTTGCGACAAGCGACGTCAGATATTGGATTCCGTTGCGTTCAGACAATGCAGTAAAGAGTGTTCAGAACCACACCTGAATAATCCTATTCACTTGCTCAGGAGATTGATCCTATCGGTTGCTTTTCAATTAGAATTACCCATCCACCCAATTTTGGGTTTGGGTAAATGATTTAAGGGGTTTTGGCTCGGTTTGGCTCCTAGAGCACTCCGCCACTGATCGATCAATTGAAGAAGTGCCCCTCTACTCAGCCCGTTGTGTTGTTCTGGGTATGCAGTCAGATACTTAGCCGCGAGGTTGAAAAGTGCCATCGCAGGAGCAAGCCGCTGTTTCTGGAGGTGAACGAAAGCACCCGCCAGAATAATCAATCCCTTATAAAAATTACCATCGGTGCCCTGTCGATCTTTTAACCACAGGGCCTCCAACACATCATGAGCTTCATAATAGAGACCGCTGTTGAAACAGGCAAAGAACCCAGCGTATTCCAAGTTCCATCCTTTTGGATCAATATCAGCGAGGAGAGCAGCAACTTTAGCGTCCTTTTTCGACATTGATCCTACTGGAGATTGATTCCTTACACCTCTAGCTTAACCACGGTTTTTGTTTGATGCGACAACAGGGCTGCTGAGAAAAGTTTGTGACTTCGCACAGCCTCATCCGGTGTCACGCAGCCGAATCTTCCGTTGATTTGACCAGCACGCTCTGCGGCATATGCGGCCCACATCTGAAGGAAACAATCGGGGAATCCAGCCTCAAAAATTCCGCCTGTGATTGTGGGGAAAGCCATCTGGTGACCAACCTCCAGCCTCTGCCACAATTGATCCTTTCGACGTTCGAATTGCCAAACGGTTTTCGGCTCCTTAGTGCTGTAACGGAACCCTCCATCGGTTCCGAGGATTTCGAAAAACCACGTATTCATCTCACCGGGTGCCAGACGCTTTGTCTCAATCCGCATCGGGACGTCACATCCGTCGATTTCCACATCGGTGTGCAGCGTTGCATTGTCCCACGTATCGCAGGAAGCCACTCCTCCCTTTCCATCGGGTCTCTCAGTATAAATCTTTTGCAACTGTGCATAAACACGCTTTGGATTCCAACCGAGCCTGAATGGAACATGAACCGCATGCATTCCCAAATCTCCCATCACCCCGATTTCCCCGCATGTCTTGACTTGTCGTTTCCAATTGCAGGGTTTGGTAGGATCCAAATCGCTCGCATGCCAAAACCCAGACCGTATTTCGAGGACACGCCCCAACTGAGTTGTCTGAAGTTGCTGAATGATTCGTTGTGGCCCGGGTAAAAAAGGAAACTCTGAACTACATCTAACGAATCTGCCGGATTCAGTAATGGCCTCTTGAAGCCGCACGGCGGCACCTAGATCAATCCCAAAAGGTTTTTCCGCCAGTAGATCTTTCCCAGCCGCCAAGACGTCGAGATAAAGTGCTTCGTGTAAGTTGTGTGGAACCGCGACATACACGACATCCACATCCTGCCGGGCCAACAATTCATGATGATTCTTGGTAAACAATTGGACGGTAGGCACTTGCCGAAACCAATTAAGGAGCCCCTCCTGAAGATCGCAAACCGCGACGAGTTCCGCACGAACGGGCATGTTTTCCAACACAAACCATCGACCAAATGCACTGGCCGCCTCGCGTCCCATCAATCCTCCACCGATAATGCCGACTCTAAGAATATCTTTCATAATTTAATGGGATGAATCATGTGGGGGACACAAACTTGAACGCAACGGCAATGTGATCGTTCTTTTTAAAAGACAAAAAAGCGAGGCCCCCTAGAGAACCTCGCTTTTGAATAAAACCATTCTTACGCTTTTGGTGCGTCCAACTCTTTGGAACGCTCATCCATGGCTGCGCGTCGGCTCAATTTCACTCGTCCTTTGTCATCAATACCGATGCACTTGACCCAGATTTCATCACCCATTTTGACGACATCTTCGGTCTGTTTGACTCGGAAATTAGCGAGCTCGGAAATGTGAACCAAGCCGTCTTTGCCGGGGAAAACTTCAACAAACGCTCCGAATTCCTTGATGCTCACAACACGACCACGGTAGGTCTTGTCGATCTCGATCTCTGCGCTGATCGCTTCAACCGCAGCACGAGCAACCTTCATCCCCTCCTCAGAGGTTGAATAAATGTTCACAGTGCCGTCATCTTCGATGTTCACTTCGCATCCGGATTCTTCCACGATCCGTTTGATGTTTTTACCACCAGGTCCGATCAATGCCCCAATTTTCTCGGGGTTGATTTTCAGGGTGACAATTCGAGGTGCATACTTGCTCAACTCAGTCCGAGGTGCCGGGAGCGTCTTCGCCATTTCAGCCAAGATCACCAAGCGACCTTTGCGAGCTTCCTCAACCGTCTCTTCCATCAACTTATGAGGAATTCCCTTTAGTTTGAGGTCGAGTTGGAAACCGGTAATTCCTTTTTCAGTTCCAGCAATTTTGCAATCCATGTCACAAAACGCGTCTTCCCATCCAATGATATCCATCAATAAGCGATAGTCACTGATAGCCCCATCGGCAGCATGCTCGGTGCAGATCCCGATACTAATGCCGGCAACGGGTCGAATCATCGGAACACCTGCATCCATCAACGCTAGTGTGCCACTGCAAACCGATGCCATGGAACTGGAACCATTGGACTCCGTAATCTCACAAGTCACCCGGATCGCATAAGGGAAAGTTTTGAGGGGAACCATGGGTTCCAGCGAACGTTCGGCAAGGGCCCCGTGACCAATCTCCCGACGACCTGGACCGCTGATTCGGCCTGTTTCACCCACCGAGAAATTCGGGAAGTTGTAGTGCAGGATAAACTGCTTCCGGTTTTGGCCACCCGTATACGAATCAAATTCCTGAGAATCCTCGGTGGTGCCCAGCGTCGCCAGAGCCACCGCTTGAGTTTCACCACGTTGGAACATCGAGGATCCGTGCGCCCTAGGAATAAGGCCGGTGCTCGAAACGATGCTGCGAATGTCGCTGAACCCACGCCCGTCGAGACGCTTGTTTTGATTTAGCACCAAACCACGAACGGCTTCTTTTTGGATGTAATAAAATGCATCTTTGAGAACGAAATCGGTGACCTTTTCAGCCCCAAACTTTGCGACCAATTGCTTGCCGACTTCATCGGCGATGGCCTTCACAGCTCCTTCGCGTGCAAGTTTGCCCGGAGTCAATAGTGCTGGAACCATGCGATCACCAGCCAATTGTTTTGCCTCGGCCAGCACTTCCTCAGGAACCACGTTGATCTTGATCTGCCTCTTGGCTTTTCCGACTCGCGCTGCTAGTTCCTTCTGCGCTGCAATCATCGGAGCACAGGCGTCCTGAGCAAACCTCAACGAGGCGTTAAAGTCCGCGTCCGAGATTTCTTTTGCCGAACCCTCAAACATGACTACGTCTTGAGAATTACCCACATAGACAAGATCCAGATCGCTCTCAGCCATCTGCACATGAGTAGGGTTCGCGATGAATTCACCTTTCACCCGACCCACACGAACTGCCCCCAAGGGTCCATCCCAAGGAATGTCGCTCACCATCAACGAAGCTGAGGCTCCAAGAATTCCGAGAATATCTGAATCGTTCTCTCCATCCGCACTCATCAGAATGGCCTGAACTTGCACTTCGTTGTACCAGCCTTTGGGGAACAACGGACGGATTGGACGGTCGATCACACGACACGTCAGAATTTCTTTTTCTGACGGGCGACCTTCCCTTTTAAAATAGCCACCAGGAAATTTTCCAGCTGCAGCAGCTCTTTCACGATAATCCACCGTTAACGGGAAGAACTCCTGCCCGGGCTTGGCGTTGCTCGCTGCGACAGCAGCCACGAGGAGGATTGTTTCGCCTAATTGAACGGTTACCGCGCCATCAGCCTGTTTTGCTAGATTACCGGTTTCGATGGTAATTGTTCCGGCACCTACCTGGAACGAGATTTTTTCTGACATAGATCAATACTTGATAATGCCCACCGAACCAGAGAAACTTCAATGAGGATCCGGCGAACGGATGCTCATTGAAATCACCCAACTCCGGTAGGACTTGGTTTATGTCGCGGCTCCGACAGAGGCCATCTCTGAACCCACCCACGACACTGGGTTCGGCGACTTCATACGCCTTGAGATGTATTGGGAAAAATCGGCACCTAAGACGTTCCTAGGCACCGACTTAACCTGAAATTAACGACAAAATTAACGGCGCAACTTGAGCTTTTTAGTCAATTGCTGGTAGCGGGAAGTATCGCAATCATGGAGATAATCCAACAACCTTCGACGTTGGCTAACCATGATCAGCAATCCACGGCGGGAGCTATGATCCTTGTTATTCTTTTGGAGATGCTCCGTCAAATGATTGATGCGTTGCGTTAGCAGAGCAATTTGTACATCCGCCGAACCGGTGTCGCGATCATGCACCCGGTAATCGGTAATCGTTTTCTCTTTTCCTTCCATAATATCCGTCCAAATCAATAAATAATCAGCAACACATTACATCCCTAACTAACGCATGTAAAGTGGTTTCTGAGCCATGTTGATTGTTGTTTTTCCGTAGAAATTGATTGGAAACAGACTTTTGTTTGAGTCATGATTCAACGGTGCTTGGGTGTCTAGGACGCCTGAGAATCAGTTAGCTCATGAAACGGACACACCATTGTAATGAATTACGCCCTGAACATTTGGGGCAAACGGTCACTTTGACGGGTTGGGTTCACTCCCGCCGAGATCTCGGCGGGTTGGTCTTCGTCGATATCCGAGATCGTGAGGGACGCACCCAGACTGTTTTTGATCCATCAAACCTCGAAAAAGATCTCTTCGAACTCGCATCTTCTCTCCACAGCGAGTCTGTGATCGAAGTGTCAGGGCTCGTAAGGTCGCGACCGTTAGGGACGGCAAACACCAAGATCTTGACCGGAGAGGTCGAACTGGTTGTCAGGAATCTGGTTGTTTTAAACTCTTCAGAGGTGCTGCCTTTTCCTGTGGATGATCCCGAAGTTGCAAGCAAAGTGAACGAAGAACTTAGGCTGCAGTATCGCTACCTCGATTTACGCCGCCCTGAGATGGCTCGTAACTTGCGGTTAAGGAGCAAGGTTGCAACGGGGACTCGTGTTTTTCTGGATGAACAAGGTTTCTTGGAAGTAGAGACTCCCCTGCTCTTTAAATCGACGCCCGAGGGTGCTCGCGAATTTCTAGTTCCCAGTCGGATTCACCCCGGCCAGTTCTATGCGCTCCCTCAATCGCCTCAGCAGTTCAAACAAATCCTAATGGTCGCAGGGGTGGAGAGGTATTTCCAGCTCGCTAAATGTTTT
>SXQI01000100.1 GCA_005793025.1 Verrucomicrobiales bacterium | reverse complement strand
TCGTTATACTCATGTTTGGATCCATGCCCAACACGGTAACAGTGACTTATGGCGCAACGACCTGTTTCCTTCACTCCTTAACACACCCCTCCGGTAACAAAACTTTTGGCGCAATTCGGCTTGAGGTGTCCTTCTGTATTTCCCTTTTCTTCCCAGTGTTTGGCGTTATCCTAATGAGAGTCTGGGAGATTGGCGTTATGGAATCGGTAGTTCGCTTGCCTATTCCTGAAGAGTGTTATTACGCCAATGTTCAGACCAGTCTAGCAGAATTGACATGGATCCAAAGTATATACGGAATTTTAGTATCATTGCGCACATTGATCATGGGAAGACAACGCTTTCCGATCGTTTACTGCATCGCACAGGCACAATTGCCACGCGTGAAATGCAGGATCAATTGCTGGACTCCATGGATTTAGAGCGGGAACGCGGGATAACTATTAAGGCACATCCCGTGACCATGCTCTACAAAGCAAAGAACGGGGAAACCTATGAGCTCAACCTGATCGATACTCCGGGACACGTTGATTTTGCTTATGAGGTGTCCCGGAGCCTGAGTGCTTGTGAAGGGGCATTACTGATCATCGATGCAGCCCAAGGCGTGGAAGCCCAGACTGTCGCGAATGTCCATTTGGCGATGAAGCAGAATCTGACGATCATCCCGGTGATTAACAAGATCGATTTGCCTCATGCGAATGTGGCGCAAACAAAGGCGCAGTTGGAGGAAATTTTAGCCATCCCGGCTGAAACTTCAGTGCTTGCTTCGGCGAAGGAGGGAATCGGGATCGAGGATATTTTGGAGGCGATCGTGGAACGAGTTCCGCCGCCAGTTCCGACGGGGGAGAAATCACTGCAAGCCCTCGGGTTCGATTCGTATTTTGATACGTATAAAGGGGTTGTGACCCATGTCCGGGTTTTCAACGGGGAATTGAAACCTGGGATGACCATCAAGCTCCTGCATTCTGGGAAGAATGTAGAAATCAAGGAAGTGGGAAGTTTTAATCCAAAACCGTACGTCCGAGAGAGACTTACGGTGGGAGAGACCGGCTACATCACCGCGAACATCAAGAGTCCTAAAGATGTAAAGATGGGGGATACCTTGACCGACTGGCGGAATCCTTCTCCCGCGCTACCTGGATTCAAGGAAATCCATCCCATGGTGTTTAGCGGCATTTATCCAATCAACACTGCGGATTATGAACATCTTAAGGCAAACCTTGCGAAACTCCAACTGAACGATTCCGCGTTCGTCTATCAATCTGAGAGTTCGGTTGCGCTTGGCTTTGGTTTCCGCTGCGGTTTCCTTGGATTGTTGCATCTTGAGATTGTCCAAGAGCGTTTGCGGCGGGAATACGACATGGATATCATCGCAACCTATCCAAGTGTTATTTACCGTGTGTATTTGACGGATGGAACATTGAAGGAAGTGGATAATCCAGCATTCATGCCTGAGGTGAATTTCATCGAAAAGATCGAAGAACCGATGGTTAAAGCGTTCGTGATTTGTCCCAATGATAACATTGGAGACATGATGGCGTTGATTTCTGAAAAGCGAGGGGTCATCGAGAACACGGAAACACTGGATCAACGACGGGTAATGTTGACGAGTCGAATGCCGTTGAACGAGATCCTCATTGATTTCCATGATCGTATCAAGAGCATCACCCGAGGATTTGGCTCCATGGATTATGAACATGATGAACCGCGCGAGTCAGACATGGTTAAATTGGATGTGCTGGTGAATTCGGAGCCTGTGGATGCGTTCTCGTGCATTGTGCATCGCGATAAAGCAGAATACCGAGGGCGGGCCTTGGCTGCGAAATTGAAAGAAGTGATTCCTAAGCAACAGTATGCTGTCGCCATTCAGGCAGCGGTTGGAGGGAAATTCGTGGCCCGGGAGACGGTCAGCGCGATGCGTAAGGATGTCACCGCTAAATGCTACGGGGGTGATATCTCACGAAAACGGAAGCTGTTAGAGAAACAGAAAGAGGGCAAAAAACGGATGAAAGCATTCGGAACTGTGCAAATTCCACAGGAAGCGTTTATCGAGGTGCTCAAAGCCTAGAGAGGGCAGGGGAAGACACATGCTACGTTGGCTATTTTCAAAAACAGTTCGCGAAGGTTGTGAGCTTCAGAAACGCGTCGAGAAACAGCTTTGTGCTCAGGCCGACGTCCTGCCTGCTGCAAACCAGCAACGGATTGAGATCGCAGTTGCCGAGTTGAGGCGGGTAATCAAAGACCGTCATTCCTCAAAAAATTCCATCGATTCTGCGAGAAAAGAACTCGCACTAGTCGCGGATAAATTCTTCAAGATTTACCCCAATCCTGACGTCCGCGAGAATGTGGATGTTGCCCTCGTTGCGCTGATCATTGCTCTGGCGATTCGCACATTTTTCCTGCAACCCATGGCGATTCCCACGGGATCGATGCAGCCGACGTTGTATGGGATTACTCACCACGACTTACGCGGAAAGGATGTCGATTATCCCTCAATTGTTGGAAGGATTTACAAATTCTTGGTAAAGGGAGAATCCTACTATCGCATTGTGGCAGAGGAGGATGGTGTGTTCGAAGGGGCAGGGGAGCCAAGGCAGTTCTTGCCGTTTATCAGTCGTCAAGAATTCAAGGTGGGTTCAAAAATTCACACCGTGTGGTTGCCTCCGGATAGCTTATTCGCTCCTCCATATAATCGATCCGGCCTGACCGTCGGTCAAAAGTTCAAAAAGGGCGACGAGATTCTTAAGCTAAGAGTCACAAGTGGTGACCGCTTGTTTGTTAATCGGGTCTCCTACAATTTCCAAAGCCCCCAACGAGGAGATATCATCATTTTTGAATCCACAGGGATTCCTAACATCACACAGAATACCCACTATATTAAAAGGCTGGTTGGTTTGAGCGGTGAAACAATTCAGCTCGGAGACGATCGACACGCGGTCATTGATGGTAAACGGTTGGATGGGGCCACTCCTCGTTTCGAGAATCTTTACTCCTTCAAAGGCCCGCCTAAAGAGGACCTTTTTTCTGGCCACGTGAACGACAAGGTGGGACGCCAATTTGGGCGGGTTGAGATTCCGCATTACGCTCCGCATTTTCCCGATGGAACCGCGACATTTAAAGTCCGAACCAACCACTTGTTCGTGTGCGGTGACAATACCATGAGTAGTTACGATTCCCGTTATTGGGGCGATTTTCCTAGAGAAAAGGCAGTCGGTCGGCATGCATTTGTTTTTTGGCCGATCACGGAACGATTTGGTTGGGGGGTTCGTTGATGTCCATGATGTTATGCTGGTTTACATCCAGAACCTTTCGCCACGCTTGTGAGATGCGTCGCCAAGTTCGCCGCTTTATCGCGGAACAAAAGGATCTCCTTGATCCTGCTAAATTGGTCGTCCTGCAATCCGAATTGGCAAATTTCTCTCGAGAAATCGCAAAGTTGCCGAGGAAACAACTTGAACAGGCGATGCAACGACTTGAGGGGGTTGCTAATGCAACGCTCCAACCGTTTTCCGGCGGCGCGATGCGCGAGCAAGTCCGGGAAATTGGCCTAGCCGTCACCGTGATTCTGGCTTTCACAACGTTTTTTCTTCAACTAACCAAGATTCCAACGGGATCAATGCAGCCAACACTGTATGGAATTACTCACCGGGATTTAAGGATCCAAGGTTCTGGATTTGAGGTTCCTTCCTTATTCGGTCGGATTAAGGAGTTC
>SXQI01000099.1 GCA_005793025.1 Verrucomicrobiales bacterium | reverse complement strand
GCTCACGAGGGCGGGCAGCGTTTCCGACCGGGTTCAGATTCATGGCGGATCCTTGCCAAATGGGTCGCTGCCGGCGCGAAGGATGATGGGGTCGTTGCGCCTACCCTCGTCAGGTTAGAGGTTTCACCACGGGATCAGGTATTGATCGAGCCGAAGCGTGAAGTGAAAATTAGGGTGCGCGCCGTTTTCTCAGATGCCTCAGAACGAGATGTCTCCTCGGTGGCTGTTTATGATCCTGACAATTTTCTCGTTAAGGTTTCACCGCAAGGGTTAGTGACGAGTCTGCGTTCTGGAGAGACAACCGTGAATGTCAGGTTTTTGGAACAACAGGTTCCTGTGCGATTGGCTTTTGTGCCTAAGCGACCTCATTTCAAATGGAGTCAGCCTCCAGAGAATAATTTCATCGACCAGCAAGTATTCAAAAAACTCCGCACGTTACGCGTGAACCCATCACTGTTGGCGACGGATGAAGTGTTTTTGCGTCGTGTTTTTCTAGACTTGTTGGGGTTGATCCCAACCGAAGCCGAGGCGAGAAATTTCTTGGCCGATTCGACCCCAGATAAGCGCAACCGCCTTGTCGATACCCTGCTCGAACGCCCCGAGTTCGCTGATTTTTGGACATTGAAGTGGGCTGACCTACTGAAACTGGAGGAGCGGCAACTTGATCCCAAAGGGATGCGAGTGTTTTACGATTGGATTCACCAGAGTTTGGCTACAAACAAACCAATGGATCAGTTCGCTCGTGAGCTTGTTTCCGCAAGAGGCAGCACCTACACCAACGCACCAGCAAATTGGTATCGCGCGAACCGGACGGCCACGCAACGTGCGGAGAATACCGCTCAACTTTTCCTAGGGGCTCGATTGAACTGTGCCCAGTGCCACAACCACCCATTCGAACGCTGGACCCAAGACGATTATCATAATTGGACAGCTGTTTTCGCACGCGTGGACTATCAAATCCTTGAGAACAAGAGGACCGACGAAAACGACAAGCACGAGTTCAAAGGTGACCAGATCGTCTATCTGACAAATAAAGCCGTCTGGACGAACCCAAGAATCGGCAAACCAGCCACGCCACGTCTATTGGGGGGTGCGGTCATCGCGGACTTAAAGCAGCCTGATGGTCGTGATGAATTAGACGCGCTAGGGGATTGGATGACGAGTCGCGAAAACGGGTGGTTTTCAAAAATGCAAGCCAACCGCATTTGGTTTCATCTCATGGGCCGCGGCTTGGTAGATCCAGTGGATGATTTTCGTTCGAGCAATCCACCGTCGCACCCCGAGTTGCTTGAATTGTTGGCACAAGAGTTCTCGAGTCATGCCTTTGATCTCAGACATCTGATCCGAGTGATAACGAGTTCTCGGACCTACCAATTGGCGTCAGAGAGCAACGAGACGAACGCCGATGATCAGGGTAATTATGCCCATAATCACTTGCGACGTCTAAGCGCAGAGCAATTATTAGATTCCCAAAGTTTGGCGATCGGCGTGCCTCTAAAATTGGATGGGCAGACCCGAGGGACTCGAGTTTCTCAAATGATTGAAGGTCGGAAGTTTTACAAACCGCTGAAAACTCAGGAGGACAAGTTCATGGCGGCTTTTGGGAAACCTGCCCGACTGGTTTGTTCTGAAAGCGAACGATCCAACGAGACCACCATGAGTCAAGCGTTCCAGTTGTTGAGTGGTCCACTATTGAACAGTTTGCTGACGAACCCTAAGAACCGACTCGGCGATCTCGCAAAAGAACCACAAAACTGGACTGATTCTGTGGAAAAACTTTATTGGTCTATACTTTCTCGCCCCCCTGCCATTTCGGAAACAAAACCGTTAGTCGAAAACCTCACGACAGCACCCGATAAGCGCGCCGCCCTAGAGGACATCACTTGGGCATTGGTTAATTCTAAAGAATTCGTATTTCGTAAGTGACATGAAACTCCCTTTTTCTTGCCCGAGTTTTTCCCAAAGATTCTCCCGACGACAAGCCATCAAAGTGGGAGGACTCGGGTTGCTTGGCCTCACGTTGCCAGGCCTCTTGCGTGCGGAAAAAGTTCCTTCAATCGGGCTAAAGGTTCCGAAATCAAAGGTCAAATCGGTCGTGTTCCTGTTTCAATACGGTGGACCTAGTCATCTGGATATGTTCGACATGAAGCCGAACGCCCCAGAGACAATTCGCGGCCCCTACAAGCCTATTTCGAGTAGTGCTGACGGGATTCAAGTCTCGGAGCATCTCCCCAAGACTTCGAAGATCATGGACAAGGTGACCCTGATCCGATCGATGCACCATACCATGAACAACCACGTCTCAGCCGGCTATTACGCGCTGAGCGGGCACGCTCCCGCCACAGACGATCAACGGTTGCGGGATTCGATCGACCTTTTCCCAGGCTACGGCTCGGTGGTGGATCGGCTAGCTCCGGGTGGAGGCGAAGTTCCCACCGCAGTTTCCTATCCTTACGTGATTTCGGATGGTTCAGTGGTGCCCGGACAACACGCGAGTTTTCTGGGGAAGAACCATGATCCTTTCTTTTTTTCCCAAGATCCGAACTCGCCAACCTTCAGTCTCCCGGAGTTGAGCCTCCCCGCGAACATCTCATTTGAACGGATGCAGGCTAGGCGTGAGTTGCAAAAAATGGTGGATCAACAAGCCCGCCTGATGGACGTTTCGGCGACTCGCGGGTTCGATGCCTATTACGACAAGGCGATGGCGATGCTCCAATCACCGCGATTGCGCAAGGCGTTCAACATCGCGGAGGAACCGGATGTTGTGCGGGATGCCTACGGTAGGACAACCTACGGCCAGAGTTGCCTGCTCGCTCGGAGGTTGGTAGAAGCAGGCACAAAATTTGTAACCGTTTATTTTTCGGAATCCATCGGTGGCCAAAGCACCGAAGCTGGCGGCTGGGATACTCACGGGTTCAATAACACAAAGATGTTCCCGATCATTGAAAAGTATCACCTCCCTATTACTGAGCATACATTGCCAACCTTTTTGAATGATCTCGAGATGAGGGGACTACTAGACACGACGCTAGTGATTTGGATGGGTGAGTTTGGGCGGACGCCAAAGATCAATAAGAACGCGAGTCGAGACCATTGGCCGCAATGTTATACAACTCTACTTGCCGGCGGTGGAGTGAAACGCGGTTTTGTGTATGGTGCCTCCGACCAGACGGGTTCCTATCCTGCAGAGAAACCAGTCCGGCCGGATGACCTCGCAGCGACGATCTATCATCTGCTAGGGATCAATCCGCATTCCGAAGTTTACAACACTCAGCAACGTCCGGTTCTCGTTTCGGATGGACAACCCGTGTTGGATGTTATCGCGTGAGTTGACTGATCGTTCTCAGCGGTGTTTGGAAGGCGTGGAAGTGGGGGAGGCGAGAAATTCAAGGTCGTGACCCCCTTCTCGGATGCTCCAAACTCGGACGCGACCGTCGTGCATCCCAGCGGCGATTCGCCCCGTGGCTCCATTAAATGTCAACGAAGCGACTCGGCCATCGATCGAGTTCGTTACTGCAGCACCTTTACCATCAGGAAGTTCACGTAGGATAACACGACCGTCAGCCAACCCTATTAAGACCTTGCCGTCCGATAACGCGATACGAGTGATCGTGGTGTCGAATTTTGCTAGGGTTCGATCATGCTCCCCGTCTATGGCATCCCATGTTCGGACATTCCGATCAGCTCCAGCAGTGATAACCACCTTCCCATCCCCATTGAACAAGACGGACTCCACGGCTGCATTGTGGTCTCGAAACGTCGAGATGGGGGCACCGTTTGTAGAATCATACACCCGAGCCGTTCGGTCTCGACTTGCAGAACCGATCCATGCTCCGTTCGGAGAAAAAGCAACGCCGTGGACCCAATCGGAGTGTTGCTCCAGCTTGAGAATTTCCCGTCCTTGAGGCACCGAGAACACACGAACGAATTTATCCGCACTGCCAACTGCTATCCGTTGACTTTCGGGTGAAAAAGCAGCGCAAAGAACCTCATCACTTGTTGAAGCAATATTGCGCGGCTTAGATTGCCCGGAAAGATCTAACAACAAGATCTCCCCAGAGCGACCGGGTGAACCTCCTCCCACTGCCAAGAAATTTCCGGTTGGCTGCCATGTTATTGAATGAATTCGTTCGGGCATCGCGCCGACTCGTCGAAGCAGTTTTCCAGTATCCGCACGCCAAAAAAGTATCTCGTGATAACCACTTGTCACCAACTGGGAACCATCGTTACTAAAGACGAGTGCTGTGACTGGCCAATTGTGTTTGTAGGTTTGTGGGGCTGAAGGATACTCAGGCGTTTTCAACATACTCGACAGTGGAGTCGAATGACTGGTGCCATCGAACTTTGCCCCGCTAAGAATCCAAGATCTAACGAGACTTTTTTCTTTTGCTGAAAGGGCGGCCGCATCCTGAGGCATTCGGTCTTCCGAATCCTTCTCGATGAGTAATTGATAAAGGAAACTGGCCTCAGGTTTTCCTGCAACAACAGCTGACTTCTCGCTCGCCCCAGGTTTCATAAGGCCAGCGAATGTGTCCAACCTGTAATGTCCCTTGGACTTTTCTGGTCCGTGACACACCACGCAATGCCGCTGCAATAAAGGCGCGATATCACCAGTGAAACCGACCGACGGGCCTTCTCCAAACGACGGGAAAGCCAGAACACTGACTGCAAAGCATGTGGCAAACAGGCTTAAGAAATGAGGCACTGGTATATTACTCTGAAAAGAACGCATGCGGCAGAAGAATGGCTGGAATCTAGGTCGCTTGCAAAGTCCGAAGAAACGATGAACTAAGCTCGCGGATGGGAACGTGCGTAGGCCGTTTTTAATCGATCAATCGATACGTGGGTGTAGATCTGAGTCGTGACCAAGTTTGCATGTCCGAGGAGTTCCTGAACACTCCGCAAGTCGGCTCCTGCATCCACGAGATGCGTCGCGTAGCTGTGCCTCAGTTTATGCGGGCTTATTCTTGGATCGAGTTCTGCTTGAGCCAAGTAGGCCTTGAGTCGAAGTTGAATCATGCGAGGATTCAAGCCCCGACAGCGTTCCTCTGGTAGCGAAGCTAAGCTAGACCGATGGTGACAGAAGACCGGTCCACTTGTCCCAACCCTCTCCGATTTACTCAAATAAAGTCGAATTGCCTCAAGCGCGGGTGCTCCGATGGGAACCTGCCTTTCTTTGTTTCCTTTTCCGACCACTCGGATCAATTGCTCATTCCATTGGATATTCTCGATGAGTAGCCCGCAGAGTTCACTGATTCTGAGGCCGCAAGAATAAATCGTTTCTAGGATGGCAGTGTCTCGGAGATAGGGGAGAACTTCGACTTTTGATCTAGGTTTTGAATTCTTGAGTTCCCAAAGTTTAAGCGGTGCTCGCAACAATTCTAACATCTGACCCAGCGTCAAAAACTTGGGAAGTCGTTTTTTTAGTTTCGGAAGAAACAAGTTTTTTATAGGGGAACTACCTAAGAAACCTCGCCGGATTAGGTATTTATAAAACGAGCGGAGAGCCGAGAAGCGGAGCTGGATGGAAGCCTGTCCAAGATTACGGCGTCCTAATGACCGGAGGTAGATACGGAAATCGTTGCGGACCAAATCCACCCACGGAGGAGAGGTTTTGAAGGTTCCTTGGTACCACGACGAAAACTCGCCAAGCGCATGCTGATAATTGCGCAAGGTATAGGCCGAGGTCCCTCGTTCGACCTTCAGATAATCATGAAACTTTGCAATGTGGGGATCGGGCTCCACGCAGTGTTTGGTGAGTGTTGTAGCGGACGACTCAATACGCAGATTGAAGGGCGGCTAATTCGGCTCGGGCCACGGAACCGATGTCATATTGCTGAACGAATGCCCGACCTACGGTTCCCAACTCGGCACGGCGAACCGGATTCTCCAGCAACGAACACAAAGCGATGGCCGCAGCCTGTTTGTCACCTAGTGGCACAGAATCTAGTTGGTTTTTAAAGACGAGGTCGAACACCGGTAGTCGGTAGGCAACGACTGGAAGTTGTGCTGCAAGGAACTCGTTAACGGAGAGGCCCCACCCTTCTTCGTAAGAAACGCTGAGTCCGATTTTGGACTGCCGCACTAGTCTGTTTTTTGTGACCTCATCGATGCCTCCAGTGAACGTGACCGATTCACTCAAACCGAGATCTCTAAAGGCCTCTTCGGTGCGTTTGCGATGCGGACCTTCGCCGATGACAACAAGTTTGGCCTGTGGATGCTTTGTGCGAACGGCCTGCCAGATTTCTGGAAGGTCAAACACCCCCTTGGTTTGATGGATTCGTGCGAGATGAACGACGTCGTAAAGTTTCGGCTCGCTCGGTTGTTGATCAAATGCAGCGGTATCAACCCCGTAACCACTGGTTAATGCAGGGCTCGTTGGAATTTGAAGGGCACGTTGAATCTCGTGGAAATGATCCAGAACAATTTGGGTGCTGCAAATCAAGACATCTGCGCGATCGTGGATCCACTGTGCAGACCGCCGCTCGTAATAGCAGAATAAGCGGTCGAAAACACCACTCGGTTTACGTTGCGCTGAAACTACGTGATGGATTTTTACAGCAAGTTTAGCCCCCATCCTCCGCGCTAAAACCATTGCCGGCAAGATTTCGAACAGGATTTGGCTTGAAGCAAAAACGACGTCGTATTTCTCCGGTAAGCGGGTGAAATGGCAGGTGATCAATCGCCAAGCGTAAGCCGGTAGATAACGCCAGGTTTGGCTGATGAACTTTGTGGCGTCACAGACATTATCGCTGGATATCAAACGAGATTGAGGCGCATGTTCTCGGATCTGTGGAAAGGCGCACTTCGCACATAGAAAATCGGTTTGATGCCCCATCGCATTCCAAGCATTCGCCATGACAAGAAAATGGCGGAGTGCACCGGAGAGCGACTTGGAATCATTCAGTGAGTTATGGACGACGAGGATTTTCATCGCGCAACAGTAGGTGTGGTCGAGACGGACTGAACTGGTCGAGCCATGGATTCCAGCCAGCGGGTCGCATCGGGAAGGATATTGGACCAATGCATCGTCTTAGCTCGATTCCAAGCACGGATGCGAAGCGACTCGTATTCTTCAGGGTGTTTCAATAATTCCACCAACCGATCGGCCAATGCCGCTGGAGTCTCTTGGCGAGCGACAACGCCGGTTTGGTTATCGAGAGTGGACTCGATCAAGCCGGGCACAGGATAAACTGCTCCCGGGGTCCCCATTGCATTGGCTTCGATGATGTTCAATCCCCAACCCTCCCTTTGTGAGGTGTGTAGAATAAAGTGCGAGTCTTGTAAAAGTGAGTCTTTCTCGTGCTCAGGCAATTGACCTAGGAACGTGACCTGAGATCCGAGAGCGAGTTGGTGGGTCTGGGCTTCTAAGGAGGAGCGACATTCGCCCCCTCCGACGATTTTGAGGTGAGCTTCCACCCCTCTCTGCTTGAGGTTCGCAACGGTATGGATTGCATGATCAATCCGTTTGTTAGGTGCGAGCCGAGAGACCACGATCAAACGCAGCGGCGATGTGAACGGCTTGCTATCAAGCTTCGCGAGGGTTTGAGTTTCAACGCCATAACGAATAATCGTCACTTCGCGCACACCGTGCTGACGCAGGGCGGTTTCAGTGGATTCACAGGCGGTCCAAAAAGGGACCTTTCGATAAATCCAGTGGGTTAACGCCTCTTGATATCGACCGATCACACTCAATGGCCAAGGATAGAATGAATTCCAAATAGGCCCTAAAACCTCGTGGATATAGCTTACGACCCTAGTGCCAGTCCACCACGGCGCGAACCACGGAATGCCATGATGTTGATCAATCACCAAGTCGAATGGGCTTTGCGAACGATACCAACGACGGGCGTAAAGGATCGATGTTCCCATGCCGCCGCCGCGAACCACGGTAACCCCATCGATCAATTCCGTTACTGGCGCATCTGCAAAACTATTGGCGAACCAGAAAACCTCATGACCTCGGGACGCAAGTGCTGCGAGGTAGGCGAGCGTTACACGCTCTGCACCACCTGCAAGCGGGTTCTTAGGATCCCGCCAATTCAGCATCAAAAAACGCATGGATCAGTTGTGTCCGAACTCCGCGACCATGATCGCGTTCGCGTAAGGATAGGGAGCTTTGTAGCGGCACTCCAAGGCCTCGACTTGTGAGCACTCGACCCATCGTCGGGGAGCAAGCTGTTTGAGGAATGTCGCTCGTTGAAACCCAAGGAGGCCGGTTCGGATTAGGTCATCGAGTTCAGGATTATAGGCGATCGGGATCGTGATCACGAGCGTTCCTCCTAACGTAAGGAGTTGTCTGCACGAGTTAAGGGCATGAAGGATCTTATCGGCTGAGTTTGAATCGCTCTCATCATCGAAACCAATGTGTTCCATGGTCGAAATTGAAATGATGAGCTTGTATTTTTTCTGGGGGAGAAAATCGACAATATCCTGATTGATGATGCCTGAACCCTTCTCAAATTTATCTAAAACATCGTGCGCCACTGGACCATAATGTGAGAGCACATTTCCCACTTCGAGCACCGCCGCATTCCGGGCCTGAGCCAAGAAGAAACGAGCGATGGGGATCTCCACACCGCGCTCGGATACCCATGTCATGTTATAAGCATGATAAAACTGGGTGAGACGTTGGTTTTGAAATTCAAATTGCTTCGGTTTAAGCAACGGAAGAATCAGAGGTGCGAGGATGGTTCGCAATGGTTTGAGCAACACCTCCATCGCACCAAAGCGATTAATGAACCACTTAATCTTTCCCAGCTTCGCATTGTATAAGTGCGTCTTCATCCACCTGCTGGGTTAATTAATATCAGAGGGTTCCCTCCTCTAACCCAGCTAAAACTTCGGGATCACGCACATCGACCCAACGCCCTTTGATTTCCAAACCCGCCAACTTGCTTCCTGCGT
>SXQI01000098.1 GCA_005793025.1 Verrucomicrobiales bacterium | reverse complement strand
GTATTTCATCAACAATATTGATCGCGTCAAACGCGAGGTTCGAAACGAACAGGAATACTTAACGCGAGAAATCCACCAAAAAGGCGCGTTGAATTACTGGCCACGAGACTGGTGCGTCAGCTTTAAACATAGTTGCCTGCCAATCTTCCCGTTAAACTTGTTCCTCGTCCCAAAGTTTCCAGAACACACAAAAATCATCGTCTTTCACGGCATCCCTAACCCCGAGCAAGCATTGGCGGGCCAAGGAAAAAACTTCTTCCGCCAAGTAAAACCCACCCCTTGGATCGCCGACCACTGGAAATAGGATGATCATCCACGAATACCCATTTTCCAAAGCCACCCTTCTGTGCGGCAGCGGAGACTGATTATAGATTGTTTCAATGGCGACCCGTGCACGTGTTCTCGCAACCGTCGGTTTCTATAAATACGGCGACCTGGCGAAACATCAGCAGCGACAAATGCTGTCAACGCATCGCTCAATCGATCCATTTCATAAACTTTCGGTGGGGTATTCTCAATAAACCACGGCTCGCGCAAATAATTTAAATAAAGGGATTCATTTGAATCCACCCGCAAAACATGATCCGCAAGAGCCTCAAGACTCGAGAAGTCCGCAGCATTGATAAAACTACGTGTGTTGAATTCAGTCCCAATGTCTGGATTTCCCCAGTAAATCGGCACTGCCCCAGCAAGCATGGCTTCAACCAATTTCTCTGTGGTGTATCCGGGGGACATCGTATTCTCAAACGCGATAACGAATTTATAATGGGCGACAAACTCAGCTTTATTAGCCACTGGTCCGTTGATATTGTTAAAGTGCCTTCCACCCGAATCGACTCGCCGTTGACGGTTTAGAATCTTGAAAAATCTATTCCGCTCTGGAGCCCGAGGGTTGGTGGCTACAAAACAACAAAAGCGACTTTTTGCTGCAAGCGTGCGCTCCACGAAATCGGATGGTTTAATGAGGGGCAAGGGATCAGGGTGCGCGAACACAAAATAGGGGATTCGGCAATGCCGCGACTCGTTCGGCAATAAACACGACGTGATCGCAAAATCACATTCATTGTAATCCGGACGCATATTCTCACCAGTGACATAGATTTTTCGGCCCTTGAAACCTCTGTGAGAGATCCCGTTGTCACCGTAAATCAAAAGCTCCGCCTTTGACAAATCGTTGGTCACCATTGGATCGAAACGAGGACGGAGAAGTCGTACCCATAGACTTTTTTCCCAATCTTGGGCCCCGAAATGGTCACTAAATGCTATGAGGACTGGTCTCATTTCAATCCCAATTCAGTTGTGCAAATGCTTCAGAAATGGTTGTCTCCACACAGAAATATCCTATCCTGAGCAAGAGGATGCCACCATTATGAATTTAAGCTAACCATGTCTTTTAGTGTCACCCGACAATCACAAGCTATTCAAGATGAACCATCTGCTTTTTCCCGAGTATTCTTAACGTCAAAAGTTGAATGAAGATTCGAGATTTCATTAACGGATTACCGTTGGGAGCTTCGGTAATAACTCGCAAAACGATCAAATCGGATCTCCTTGCTTTTTTGACAGGAATTCAGCCAGTGACAACCAATTTCCCCTTGGTGCGGATCGGAGGCGAGGCGGATGGAGGCTATTTGGTGCCCGATGACCTGCAGGGAGTAGACGCTTGTTTTTCACCGGGGGTGGCTACCATCGCGGATTTTGAATCTCAAATGGCGCGGCGAGGGATCCGTTGTTTTCTTGCCGATAATTCGGTTGAATCCTTGCCAGTTGCTAATCCCCTTTTTCATTTCGAGAAGAAACATTTGGGTCCGACTAATGATGGTATTTATATGACACTTGGGGAATGGGTGCGACGCCATGCTCCAAGCGCGCGGGAAATGGTACTACAGATGGATATCGAAGGTGCTGAGTACCCTGTATTACTGGAGTGCGAGGAGTCGTTGTTGAAACGGTTTAGGATTGTTGTCATTGAATTCCACGCGCTTGAGGATCTTTGGCAACAGCGAGGGTTTGAGTTGATCAGAGCAACATTCTTGAAATTAAAAAGACACTTTGAGTTGGTTCATATTCACCCGAATAATCGGGCTCGGTTGATCTCTCGAGAAAACATTGGAATTCCACCTTTAGCGGAGTTCACGTTCCTCAGAAAAGACCGCGTTGAAAAGAAATCCCCCACTCAATCATTTCCCCATCCTCTGGATCGTCCCAATATGCCAGCCAAACCAGATCTTCATCTGCCTGCATGTTGGTATAAAACGGTTTCGACTTGATGGAATCGCTTCCTACTTATGTTCCGCGAACTCCCTCCGGGGATTGGTGGAGCCCAAAATAAATTCCCCCTTTGTCCATCAACTGGCGGTGTGTTCCGGTTTCAACAATCCTTCCTTCCTCCATTACCAAAATGATGTCGGCACTCTGAATTGTGGACAGGCGGTGCGCGATGCAGATGGTCGTGCGACCCACCATCAATCGATCGAAGCCTTCCTGCACAGCTCGCTCGATCTCAGTGTCCAATGAACTCGTGGCTTCATCGAGTATCAGTATCGGAGCATCTTTCACGATCGCTCGCGCGATCGCCAATCGCTGCCGCTGCCCCCCTGAAAGTGTTACACCTCGCTCACCAATCGGTGTGTCGTAACCTCCCGGTTTCTCCATGATGAAATCGTGAGCCTGAGCTTGCTTCGAAGCAGCAATGATTTGCTCCTCTGTAGCTTCGGATCGACCGAGGGCAATGTTGTTTCGAATCGTATCGTTAAAAAGAACCGTCTCCTGCGTGACAATGGCGATTTGGTTACGCAAATCGCGGGTTGAAACCTCTCTCAGGTCCGTGTCGCCGATCAAGATCCTTCCTGACGTTGGATCATAAAACCGCAACACCAAATTGGTTAATGTCGACTTGCCTGACCCACTCGCGCCCACCAAGGCCACCAGAGACCCCGCCTTCACCGTCAGATTAATGTCACGCAACACTTGTTTCTCGCTATAAGCGAATGACACCTCTTCAAATCGAATATCCGCGCCGGCGGCTTTCACAGGCTTGGGCACCATGGGTTCAGGTAAGGTGCTTTGGGTTGCGAGAAGCTCAAACACTCGTTCACTTGCCGCCCGAGCCTGCTCGAGGCTCGAATGCAATCGTACAAGCATTTTCATCGGCCGATACATCGAGATGATCGCTATTGCTAAGGTCAGAAAAGCACTCCCATCCGGTTTTTTATCAGGCTGGTAAAGAAAGTATGCCAGCACACAAGCCAGTCCGATCGCGCCAGCCACCTCAAGAAGCGCACCCGGAATCTCCAGCGACCGAACCAGCCGCATGTAATTCGACGTAAATATGATCGCGATTTCTTTGAACTCCCGTCCCACCGCTGCTTCCATATTGTAAGCCTTAACGATGCGGTTCCCCGTGAAACTCTCCAACATCGAGTGGGTCAACTCAGCAGAAGCGGTCTGTAAAGTTCGGGCTGCTTTTCGACCTTTGCTGCTATAGATCGAGATCGGCACAATACACACCGGCAAAATCAAAAGCGAAACGACCGTGATTTCGGGCTGCTGCCAAAGGAGCAACGCCATAATGCCCAAAAGCGTCACGGGATCCTTGATCAAGGAAGCGATGGAATTGCTCAGACTCGTACGAATGGTGTCGGTGTCCGATAAAACCCGGGACATCAATTCCGCAGACCGGGACGCGCTAAAAAAACTGGCGGATAACGAAAGCAGATGAGTGAACAAACGCACCCGTAAATCGGCAACGACTCGAGTTGAAACCCAGTTCAATAAATAGATGTTCAGATAGGTCAGCAGCCCTCGAACAATAAACACCAACGGGATCAAACTCAGGAACAGGATCGAATAACGGACTCCGGCCCCGGAAGATGACTGAACGAGATCGGTAAGCCACTGTTGAGCAACCAAAGGTAGCTTTTTCCACCAAATCTCGGAGCCAGCCAAATGCGCCTGCTGGAAAACCACCGAGTAAACGAACGCCACCACAACAATCATCAGCGGTTCCGTCAACCCCGCGAGAATCCCAAACAAAATACCAAGACCCAGACGCAACTTATAAGGCCACGCCAAGCACCTGAGCTTGCAAAGGAACTCGATCATCCTGAGCCAAATCATGCTCTGCAAAACCGCCCATTGCGATGTTTTTGTCTCCCCCAAACCCTCGAGGTGGTGTAAGAATAAGTGTGTAAAAGAGAAAGCGGGTGTATCCCAGTGTTTAATCAGCAATGAAACAAACACCAAAGAAAGAAGATACACCCATGAGAACAAACAATGTCCTCGTCATAGAACCTGCCCAATCCTG
>SXQI01000097.1 GCA_005793025.1 Verrucomicrobiales bacterium | reverse complement strand
CGAGCTCCCTTCAGAGGCTCTTTCCACCAACCGGACAGGATCAGCCGGGGGCGCCACGAACACCACTCTTCAAGCCGCCTTGCCGAAACTGAAGTTTCCAGGCGTGGCAATCAACGTTCAGGACCGGTGCGTGGATGTGGAAAGTTCCGTCTGCCTTCATCGAGGCGCGCTTGAGTTGGTGGCTTGCACCAAAGGAACCAAGGAGCATGAATCCATCGTCGCGGTCGAGGCCAAGCCGATGCACATTCACGCGGCGCTCCTGTTGCTCGGATCCAAATCTGGAAGTCCGGCGACGCGCAAGCAGCTCGCGGATCAAGCCGGGCGCTGGATTGACTTTCCACCCAGCGGCGGGCCGGTGGACGTTTTTCTGTTGCTCAAGGGCAAAGACGGGAAGCTAGTCGAGCACCCGATCAGCGATTTCATTGCCCGTTCCAATAATACGTCCGATGACCCCGCTTCTGTGGACCATGAGAACAGGTTTCCGACGCACACCTTCCTCTTTGCCGGTTCCGTCTTGCATGGCGACGGGCCTGGGCCGCGCCGATACTTGAGCGACGAAAGCGGAAATGTGATCTCTCTCTCGACCTTTGGCGACGAGTTGCTTTGCCTGCCGGCGATTCATAGCCAGGACAATGACGCGCTGGTGTGGCAGGTTGACGCTAGGAAGCTGCCTGCCGTAGGTTCGAACGTGACCCTACGTCTTCGCCCGCAAGTTCTGCCCGCCGCAAAAGCCACAACGGCCAACCCATCCCCCTCGATTTCCGTCCCGGAAAGACCCTAGCAATGACCGATCCCCTAGACCCAACTGTCACCCGAGTGGAGAAGGTTTTTCCCGCCGATGGAATCCTAGCCGTTGGCGACCTCATCTTTCCTAAACAACGCATTTTCCAAATCCCGAGTTTATTCATGAAAAACATGGCTCACACCGTCTTCCTGCTGCTCACCACAGCCACGCTGGCCTTTTCGCCTTCATCCGCTGGAGCACCGGCAGGTGCGGTGCCGCCCGATTTCACCGCTGGCGGAAAGAAGGATGATTCCCACGACTGGCTGCTCGGCCCCACCGGACTCCGCGGCTGGATGTTCTTCCGCCATGAAGACCTCACCGCCGCCGCCCGGCAGATCCTCGTCACCGCCGTGGACAATGGTTCGCCCGCCGATGGCATTCTGGAGGTCCATGATGTGATCCTCGGGGTCTTTGGCAAGCCGTTCGCGGACGACGCCCGCAGAAGTTTCGGCCACGCGATCGCCGCCGCAGAGGAAAATACCGGCATCCTTCCGATAACGATCTGGCGGAATGGAAAATCCTCAAACGTGGAACTCAAGCTGCAGGTGCTCGGAGCCTACAGCGCAACGGCGCCTTACGATTGCCCCAAGTCGAAGGCCATCTTCGAGCAAGGCTGCCGCCTGATCGCCAGGAAAGGCTTTAAAAACGCCGATATCCCCGATCATCTCAACGCCCTCGCCCTGCTGGCCAGCGGCGACAAGGCGTATCATCCCATGCTCGCTAAGTATGCCACGAAAGCCGCGGAATCCGTTCAACCCAAGGACACCTGGAACTGGTATATCGCTTATGCGAATCTTTTCCTCAGCGAATTCACCCTCTCCACCGAGAAGCAGACGGCCTTCTCCGAATTGAAACAAACCACTCTGCGTGGCGTGAAAAACCAATGCATGAACGGCATGTGGGGCCACGCTCCCCCCTTGGCCGACGGCCATTCCGAAGGCTACGGCGGCATGAATGTGATCGGCTTGCCCATGACCATCTCACTCGTGCTCGCCCGCCAGGCCGGTGTCAGCGATCCGGCCTTGGACAAAGTCATCGAAAAGTCAGTGAATTTTCTCCGCTACTATGTGGACAAAGGGGCCATCCCCTATGGCGACCATCCGGCTTGGGGAACCGCGCATGACGACAATGGCAAATCCTCGTGCGCGGCCGTGTTGTTTGATCTGCTCGACGACCGCGCAGCCACCGAGTTCAACTCCTGGATGGCCACCGCCGCCTACGATTGCAGGGAGCAGGGCCATTGCGGGAATTTCTGGAACATGCTCTGGGCCATCCCCGGCGCGGCGCGCAGCGGCCCGCTCGCCACTGGCGCCTACCTCAAGGAACAAGCCTGGTATTACGACCTCTCGCGGAACTGGAAAGGCGGCTTCGTCTATCAGAAAGTCGAGGCCGGCGACGAAAACGATAACTACACCGACTGGGATCTCACCGGCGGCTATCTGCTCTCGTTCGGTCTTTACCAAAAGAGCCTCTACATCCTCGGCAAGAAGCCGTCAACCGCCCCCGAGCTAAATGCCGAAGCTGTGAAAAAAGTCATCGCCGCCGGGCGCGACCGGTTCCCGCTAGGCGAAAGAAACGGCTTCTACAAAAGACAAGACGAGGAACTCATCGAAGGACTCAAAAGCTGGTCTCCCACCATGCGTTATTATTCCGCAATGGCCATCGGTAAACGCGGCGGCGACTTTGCTCCCACGCTGCTTGCGCTGCTCGACGGCAAGGAGCGCTATGCCCGCTATGGCGCTGCGGAGGCACTCGGAAGACTCGGTAAGGGTGCTGCATCCGCCTTGCCGCAGTTGCGCGCCGGCCTCAAGGATCAGGACACTTGGCTGCAATGCCTTGCCGCCGAAGCCCTCACCCGCCTCGGTGACAAGGACAGCCTTGGCGACCTCATTGCCATGTCCCTCCGCCCGACGCCCTCGGACCCGCGCCGCATGCACCAACGCGCCGCTTCACGCGCCTTGTTTTCCCCGTATCCCGGAAATCGCGAGCCTCGCAGCATCCTCTCCGATTCGCTTGATGGCGTGGACCGCACGCAGCTCCTTCAGATCATGAAAGCGTTCCTCCAGAACGACGACAGCGTCGTCCGCGCCTCCATCATTCCAGTGCTTGGAAAACTCAGCGACCGCGAACTCGCCCCGCTCCTGCCCGACCTCATCAGCGCCATCGAAACCCTCGCGCCCAGCAACGAAATGTGGGGAGACGAGATCCGGCAGGCAGGACTGGACATCCTCTCGCGCCGCCACATCCGCGAGGGCATGGATCTCTGCGTTTCCACCGTGGAGTGGCGGTGGGGAAATGATTATCAGAAGCGGCTGGAACTTCTCCGTCGCTACGGCAAGCACGCCAGAGCTGTCTTGCCGGAATTACGCAAAAAACGGCCGCCCAATTCCCCTGAAGGAGTAGCGAACATCGACAAAGCCATCGCCGAAATCGAAGCGTCCACCGAAGAGCCGAAGCTCGTCGGCCTGAAGGACTTCATCGCAAAAGTCTCCGAGAAGAAAGATTCCAAGCAATAGATGCATATGAAACCAACCCTAATACTCACGGCAGTGCTGTTATACGTATTTTCTCCAATTTGCTCAGCCAAACCGCTCAAGGTATTCATCCTCGCCGGGCAGTCCAACATGGAGGGGCACGCCTCGATCAGCACTTTTGACTATATCGGCAAGGACCCGTTGACGGCACCCATTCTAAAGGAGATGCGCAATCCCGATGGAACTCCACGGGTATGTGACAAAGTCTGGATGTCGTATTTGACCGGCCCTTACGATGGCAGTGCTAATGGCGAGGGCCTAGGGAAATTGACCGTCGGCTTTGGCGCACGTGGTGATCAACCCACCAAGATGTCTGGTAATATTGGTCCTGAGTTCACCTTCGGCATCTCCATGGAGAAAGAATTGAATGAGCCCATCTTGATTATCAAAACTGCCTGGGGCGGCAGGTCGCTCAACACGGAGTTCCGGCCGCCCAGTGCCGGGCAATACAAGCTGCCCAAGGAGATTCAGGAAGTGTGGGACCAGCATCCCCAAGGTGCCCACGGGGTTCCCAAGCTCGAGGACCGGAAAAAATGGCAGGAAGAAAAGAAAGCCGCCTCAGGTGTGTTTTACCGGATGATGGTCGACCATGTGAAAAAGGTGCTGGCAGAGCCCTCGCGAGTCTGTCCGGAATACAACCCGAAGGCTGGCTATGAACTGGCCGGTTTTGTCTGGCTTCAGGGTTTCAACGATCTGGTCGATGGGCAGACCTACCCCAATGGGAATTATGAAGAATACTCGCGCTTGTTGTCACACTTCATTCGCGATGTTCGCAAAGATCTTGCCGCCCCGAAGATGCCCTTCGTGATCGGCGTGCTGGGAGTCGATGGAGAGAAAAACGTGAATTTCCGGAAGGCCATGGCCGCGCCGGCCGACATGCCCGAGTTCAAGGGCAATGTCGTTGCGGTTGATACCGCTCCCTTCTGGGATCATGACATTGCCGCCGCAGAGCCCAAGCAGGGCGAGTATAACAACATCGTCAGCACAGCGCACACCTTGAAAGCGGATGGACTTTTTAACAGCGAATGGAAATGGGAAAATTACTGGAAACCGATTGGTAAACCTCTCCCAGAGGAACGGATCTGGCACTTCGCCACGGTTGATGTCACTGAGAAGAAAGACAAGTTGGAAAAATATGACGACAGGCGATTCCGTGATATCACGCTGCCAACCGGGATGGATGATTGGCACAAGCCCGACTTCGATGACAGCAAGTGGACATCCGGCAGGACTCCCATCGGAAAGGGCGTCTGGGATCATAGCGGAATCAAATTGGACGAGTTCCCCTCACCATGGGGGAAGGGCGAATTCCTGCTGATGCGAACGACTTTTGATGTGGAACACCTCAACTTCGATTCGTATCGCCTCGCGGTCTTGGCAAGACAAGGATTCCGTGTCTATTTGAACGGCCAAGTGATCCACACCTACATCTGGTGGCAGGACAAGCCGCAATACGGCTCCATCGTCCTCGAAAAGGAACAGATCAATTATTTGAAGAAGGGGAAGAACGTGTTGGCGGTCTATGCCAATGACCAATACGACCTTAAAACTCCGGAACGCTATGCAGCGATGGATGTGCGGATTGAAGGGATCACCAAAGCGGACCAGAAGAAGCTCGATCTCGCCTTGGAGGAAGTCCTTCCGCTCAAAGACCGGGAGGCCCTTAAAGGCGCTTCCAATGGCGGTTACCACTATTTTGGCAGCGCGAAGATCTTTGCCCAGATGGGAAAGGCCTTCGCCGAAGCGAACCTCAAAATGATCAAGTAACGCTTACCTGAAATCCCAAAAGAGGGAGAATTTCGACCAATCAACGACAATGAAACCACCTACTGTCCTAGGATGCGTCAATCCATGGAACCCTTGACCCCAAGAGCAAATTCCTAGCGGAGAGGGATAATGCCAGTTTGCCAAATACCTAGCATGGCATAGCCCATCATTGAGATTAGAGAGGGGGTATCCGCCGATTTGGAAACCATCGTTGATTTCAACATCGCGGTCTGCAAGGAGACGGAGAATCGCGACCTTGACCACGTGACCGTATCGGAGAGTGTGCGACGCTTTATCTCCGAACCTGCGAGAGGTCAGTATTTTGTGACGATCATTGCCAGCGAATTGGTGCGCCAAACGGCACACACTTTCAAATAGAGCGATTAGAGAAATGGCGGAATCTGGTGGATTCAGAGTTACGGGTTATTACCCGCCACGCCCTTCCGGGCGGAGGTGGGCATTTGCCCTATTAGCGAGAAATCTCCTCAATTTAGAGATCTAAAAGCGTCAAACTCGAGTCCTTCCAGCAGCAACCCCAAACTTGGTCTCTCTAAGACCATCTCCAACGGTTTTTCAACCCGCCAACCGGATATACCCAAAACAATTCTCCCTTCCCGTGGATTTGGGTTATTCGGTTCTCGAACCATCCTTGTCGTGTCGAGGGTCAAGGCGTTGAAAACTTCTGCTGAGAAACACTTCCCATTGCGTTTGCCCCATCAGCACCCCCCCGCAGATTAATCCCATCGCTGGCCAAAACGTTGAGGTGATGGGCTCTTGGATTAAGAAAAATGCCCAGAGCATGGTGCTGATCGGAATCAGGTTATTAAAGAGGTAAACCTTGCTCACAGGCCAGTGACGCAGCGCGTTGGACCAGAGGATGAATGCGATCACTCCGCTGGCGATGATGCAGTAGGTTTGTAACCACAACAGCCTTGGCTGCAGGAAGGGGGTCGAGGGGTGGGTGGATAAATGATAGTAAAGTTCCCACGCGGCCAAGGGGATCAAAATGACTGAGCCGCGAACAAAGGTATGACCTGAGATCTCCGCAGGGCTCAGCTCCGTTCGAAAGGCTCTGCAATCTCTTCCATAAATGGTCCACAGAATACTTGATGCCAACCCTAGACCTTCCCCCATCCACACCGACCCTCCATGCTTGAGAGCAGGCCAAAAAAGGAAAACGACTCCACTGAGAGCGAGAACCGCTGCTCCATAAGATTTGAATGATCGGAGGTCCCACCGAGGTCTGCCCTCCCAAAGCAAGGCCCACACGGGTGCCGTGCCTAGGTAAAGTGCCACATGGGAAGCGGTCGTGTAGGCCATGGCAACATTGAAGGCGATGATGTAGAGGGCGAGGTTGAAAGCACCTCGAGTCCAAAGACGACGCTTCAGGGATGGGGAAAGCGCGTGAGAAGGTCCGAGCCAAGGAATAAACCGAGCTAGGATCAATAGGATGATCCCAGCGATCATGAATCGCGTCACACCAATGAACAACGGTGGCCAAGAAGCCACAAGATACTTTGTGACTGCGTTATTGCTACCCCACAGAATAACTGCCACCAGAAGAGAAATCGGGATGTAATTCAAATTAATCAGAGGTTCGAAACACGAATTCTTCCATACCCTTCAGAGCGCGAGGTGGAACCGGTGACATCGCGTCTTCCGAAGAGGTGCTGATGGTAGTGATTTAGGGGGAGAGCCTTTCAATCCGCCAATTCTCCCCTTCACGAGTATAGCAAAAACGGTCGTGGAGACGATTCGGGCGGCCCTGCCAAAATTCTACTGCTGATGGAAGCACAACAAATCCTCCCCAATTGTCGGGAACCGGGATTGGATTGGTTCCGAATGTTGCCATGACTTCCGTGAGCTTGCTTTCGAGAAACTCACGGTTTGGCACATGAGACGACTGTTGAGACACCCAAGCTCCTAACTGACTACCGATTGGTCGGCTACTGAAGTAGAGTTGGCTTTCTTCGCGGGAAAGTTTGGAGCAACAACCTCTGATGCAGACTTGCCTCTCGAGTTCAGGCCAAAAAAAAGTCAGAGCAACGCGAGGATTCATCGCGATCTCGATGCCCTTGCGGCTCCCGTAATTGGTGAAAAAACTGAATCCTCGTTCATCAGCGAGTTTGAGTAGCACGGTGCGAGTGGAAGGCTGACCTGACTCATCCACTGTAGCCAAAGTCATCGCATTGGGTTCAGGGACTTCTGATTGAACAGATTCATCAAACCATTTTTTAAATTGGTCCAACGGATTCAGGACGAGATCGCTTCGCCGCAGTCCGCCTTTGGAGTAGTTGTTTCGCAAATGTGCGATTGACATGACTTAATTGTGGGGAAGTGTGGAACCACGTCGAGCCCAATTCTACCTCCGAACAGTTGTGCTTTCTTAATGAACCAGACTCTGCTAGGTCAGGGAGCTAATTATGACGGATCCTCGGTACATCAAACTCGCGAAACTGCTCGCTACCTATTCAACGGAACTGACTCGAGGGGAGCACATCCTCCTCGACATGATCGATGTGCCCGATGAATTCACTATCCAACTGATTCGTGCTGTGCGCGCGGTGGGTGCGGTCCCAATTGTTGAAACTCGACACACACGAATCACACGAGAGATACTTCGAGACACCTCGGCCGACCATGCAGAGCTCGTGTGTGACATCGAGATGCACCGAATGAAACGGATGCAAGCCTATGTCGCCATTCGAGGCAGTGCGAACGCGAGCGAAACCTCTGATGTGGCGAGCGAAAGGTTGGCACTTTACAATAAGACACTACGCCCAGTGCTGAATTACCGCGTAAACAAAACACGCTGGGTAGTATTGCGTTGGCCGACACCGAGCATGGCTCAGGCAGCGAATATGTCCACAGAAGCGTTCGAAGACTTTTACTTCGATGTCTGCACCATGGACTACGCAAGGATGGCGCGTGCGATGAGCCCACTCGAAAAACGGATGAAGTCCGCCAACCTTGTTCACCTGAAAGGTCCCGGAACCGATCTTCAGTTCAGCATCAAGGGTATCGGGGCGAAGAGCTGTAACGGAAAACTGAACATTCCTGACGGAGAAGTTTTCTCTTGTCCCGTTAAAAACTCTGCCAATGGAACGATTCAGTTTAACACTCCATCGCTCTACGCTGGCACGAGGTTTGAAAATGTTCGACTTGAACTGAGCAAGGGGCGAATTGTTAAAGCAACCTCGTCCAACACCCGACGACTGAACGAAATCCTCGATACCGACGCAGGTGCCCGATTCATCGGCGAATTCGCGCTTGGATTCAATCCTTACATTCAGAATCCGATGTGTGATATTTTGTTCGATGAAAAAATCGCGGGTTCCCTTCATTTCACCCCCGGCCAAGCTTATGAAATTGCGGATAATGGGAATCGTTCTGCAGTCCATTGGGATATGGTCCTCATTCAACGGCCCGAGTGGGGAGGTGGAGAGGTGTGGTTCGATGGCGAACTGATCCGCAAGGATGGGCTCTTCATTCCAAAAGACCTCAAACCGCTTAATCCCAATCAACTCAAAGGCAATAGTAAAGCTGGGCGCACCTAGTTAACCCGGGCTGTATCCAACTTTATTTGATGTCCGCAACTCGATCCCCAAAAACATTTTTCAATCCTTTCTCCTAATGCAAAAATTATTTGTTGTTGTGCTCCTATTCCTTGGTCTGAGCTTTGTAGAACCGTCTAGCGGCGCGGAAGCTCCAGCGATCCGATACGCCAAAGAATTGGATGCTTTTAAGCAATCCGACCGAACAAACCCGCCTCCATCCGAGGCAGTGCTCTTCCTCGGGAGCTCGAGCATTCGATTATGGAAAACCTTAAAGACCGATTTTCCTAAGACCACATTGCTCAACCGTGGATTTGGCGGATCGATAATCACGGATTCAACAACTTTGATTGATCCGTTGGTTTTTGCTTACAATCCGCGCCAGATCGTGTTTTACGCTGGGGACAACGATATTGCCCAAGGCAAATCAGCCGAGCAGGTTTCGAAAGATTTCAGCGACTTTGAACAAGCGGTTCACGCGAAACTCCCCAAAACCAGTATCCTGTTTATTTCGATCAAACCGAGTCCGAGTCGTTGGAAACTGGAAAACACAGTCAAAGAAGCCAATCGCCTGATCCAACAAACCTGCCAGAATCGCCCAAACCTCCGATACCTAGACGTGTTTAGCCTGATGTTAAATGCCGATGGGTTACCTAAACCGGAGCTTTTTGTGGCAGACCAATTGCACTTGAATAACTCCGGATATCAAATCTGGGCGAAAGCCCTTCGGGAGTCCCTTTTCCTAGACCCGGTGCACAGTAAATAGCTTACTTCCTTAGTCCCTGAGATTAAGGTTTTTTTGAGATGCGATTGATAATCGGATTGGCAATGGCGGTTGCGTTGACTGGATGTTCTCGTCCCGTCAAAAAAACTTCTCCAACGGATCAGGTCTCCGTCATCCGCACCAATCTGCCGACCACTTCCAAAAACTCGGTTCCGGGATTGAAAACCAACCCTCCGCGTCTCCCAAAGACTCGAGGGATTGCCGTGTTACAAGGACAAGTCGTTCATACCGATTTACCGCTGAAGTTTGCAGTGATCTCATTCCTCGGGGGAGTGCTTCCAGAGAAGGACCAACGGCTTTCCGTTTTTCGTGGAGGAACAAAGGTGGGAGAAATTCGAATGACGGGGCCGTTCCAAGCAACCAGTGCGGTCGGAGATATTTCGACTGGGGAAGCCGCGCCTGGAGATACCGTGCAGATGGATTAATCTACCCGAGTGGCCTTTTTCTTGGGTGCCATCTTTTTATGGTAGGGTGAGGAAAGGTTAAAATAGATCCCGCAGAGCGGCACTTCTCCATCCGTTTGGCTGAGGATGATGGTTAACTGTTTATCGAGTGCAATCCCATGGCGGAGGTTCTCAGCACGGTTTTGGTATGCTTTGATGGCTTTCTCCATGAGCGACACAATGGAAGCGGTGAAGTCCTCAGGTGTCTTGTCTAGGCAAACAATGAATTTCTCAAAGGAACGGCACGCCTCGGTAATCTCAGTCTCGAACGTTTTAACAGTCACGCCTCACCATTAGCCGATGAGATCACCTGCGTAAAAGTAAAATATCACCGTGGAATCGCTTTTTGGCGTTGGCGATTCACTTCGTAAAGAAAAACTGCTGCAGCCGTCCCCACATTGAGGGAATCAATTTCGTTTTGCATCGGGATCGCTACTTTTTCCCGACACCTCGAAAGGATTGCTGGAGAAACACCATCCCCTTCGCTTCCCATAATCAGGCAACAAGGACCTTGGAGATCGGTATGGCCGAGGAATTGTTGGCTTGTATGCGGATGGGCGGCAACAGTTTGAACCCCGGCGTCGTTAAGTCCCTTCAGAGTTTCATCCAAATTCTGTGTGAGGATGTAGGGCATCTTAAAAATAGCCCCCATAGAACCCCTTACCGAGCGGCGAAGGTAGGGGTGGCACGAAGTTTCTCCCACTACCAGCGCGTCAACCCCAAAGGCCGCGCACGTTCGAATGATACCGCCAAGGTTTTCAGCGTTGGAAAGGCCATCGACCGCGAGAAGCAGCAATGAAGGGTTTTGAGGATCGAGAATTCGACTTAAAGGTGTGGGTTCAGGAACGGTCGCGACAGCCAGAACACCTTGATACATAGAGAAACCCGTAAGCTTTTCTAAGACATCTTTTTCTGCTGTAAATGCTTGGATCAGCCCGTTTTTTTTAGAGAGCAACGGTTCGTATTCAAGAAGCCATTTTTCAGGGAGCAGGAGGGAATGAACGACGAGATCACTTTCCAAGAGGCGACGCACCACCTTCTCACCTTCGGCGACAAAAATATTTTGGCGTTGGTGATCAGTCTGCCATTTCATCGTGCGATAAGGCTCGAGAGCGGGTTCGTCGAACGAGTCGACGGGGTGGACCTGCAACATAGGTTGGTAGTGAAACTAATTCAGCGTTGGTGTGGCAAGCTGT
>SXQI01000096.1 GCA_005793025.1 Verrucomicrobiales bacterium | reverse complement strand
GTTGCTCATGGCTTTGTCGTGGATTGAAACAACGGAGGCAGTGGGTTGCGAAAAGTAGGGGTTCCAACGGTGACGCTCGCGTTCCTGAGATACTCTGTGGTTGAAGCGGGCAGTCCGAATAGGGGTGACAACGGCCGGAGCGGCCTAGAACTCGAACCGGGTTGTTTGCTCCCAACGGCATATCCCCACATTTCTGCGGTTTTTTGAGCTTCGAATACGATGGGTTTCCCGGCCAGACCCACAAAGCCGACATACCGGAGACCATCCTTCGCCACGGACTGCACGAGTCTCAAATTGCCTGTGGCTTGTTCCCTGTAGGACAGCGATTTCTCCGCAATGAAAAACCGATCCAGTTTTTCACTCAAAACGTTTGCCTTGGACGGAACAAACCAATCACCGCTGACAATCTCCCCGCCAACAATCGCACGAATTTGCGCCACGTGTTCTCGGGCAGACGGGCAGAAGGAAAGTCCCCATGCATCCGGCTGGAGTTCCATGAGTTTAACCAGTTTGCAAAACAAATAGGCACGGAAAATCGGCGATCCATCGCGAGAATCTTTGATGGCATCGAGCACGGGAAGCAATGGTCCGCTGTGGTTGGTGGCATTCGACCAGACGTTGCTCAGTCCGACCAATCCGAAGGCCGACGCCTCCCTCAAGTCGGGCAATTTTTCCAAGCGATAAACGGGCTTGTCGAGGTAGAATTTCCACTGGCCACCGAACGACCCATATTCTCGCTCCACGAATGTCGCTTGGGTTGCGGTCGCGGACACGATCCAAGAGTGAACTTTTTTCCATCCTCGGGCGTTATCGATTGGCCCGACGGTAAACCATTCCTCGGTTGTCGCCCCCGCGCGATCCAACCAAAGCCGGAAATGCTGATGGTTAGCGTTGACGGCTAAATCCGCTTGGAGTTGTTGAAAAACGGAGAGTTCAGCGGGCATCGCGATTTCAGGAACAAGCCTCGCTGGGTTCCCTTTCTTGATGAACGCCCAAGTAGTGGCATTCGGCGCGTCCAGCAATGAACGCAACGTAGTCTCCGCGCTCGGGTTGATGGAATTGATGGCGGTTGCAGATACCTGTGCGGGAGCCGTTGAAAACTCGGAAGTGGTCATCACGGCGATGTTCGTTAAAAAACCGTCCAGCGTGCGGGCGTTGGCGAGCGCAATCATGCCTTCGTCCAGTTTTTTCATCTCGCGGTCGAAATTCGTGAACTTCGCTCTAGCCGCGGCGGCACGTTGGACTAAATCGCTGCGAAGGTTTCGGTGCTTTGTAAAGGCAGTTTCTGTCTCATTAATCTTTAGCATGGCCGCCGAGAGAATGCCGATTCGGGTCTTCGCCTCTTCAGGCGGCGTGCGGTAATCGAGTTTTGCGCACTCCCTTTCTGCATTATCGATCCAGTTCTCGAAAAGCCGGTTCACTACCACCCCACCTTCCGCTAGGAATTGTTGCCACTGTTTTTCAAAGCCGATCAGGCGCGGCTCAGACTCGGTTTTCAGATCTGGAGCAAGAACCTCGAATGCCGAGCGTGTCAATGTCAACTGATCCGAAATGAGGGTCACCCGATCCACATCGGGATCCCCACCAAGCTCTTTTGGGAGTTTCGTGAACGCTGTTTCGAAATTGGCGAGCAATCCGCGCTCCTTGGTCACAAACGTTTCAGCACTGGCCACAGCGGCGGCGACTCGTCCTGAAGTCAGGAGGTTTTTCTCGCTGGTGCGGACTTGTTCCAACAAACGCTCACCCTCCCGGGTTCGGCGATTCGAGACGGCCGCATCCAACTGCCCAGCGAAATCACGGGCCTTCATAAGCCCTAGAGCGAACCAGACGATCACCCCACCGAGAATCAGCACGGCGGCGCTGCTCATCACAATCATCCGGCGGCGATTATTCGTGCGGCGGGCAATTTCTGCTTCGAGCAATGCGGAGCGTTTCTTGAATGCGGCGGTGACGTTGTCGGGGATCGTCCGAGTGAAATCCGTCAATGAACGCCAAACTTTGTGCAATGTTTCGTAGTCAGTCCGCAACTCAGGAAGCTCCACATAACGGACCGAAGTGTCCTTGTCTTCGCTCTGATGCACCCGATGTTGCAAATCAGCAAGCAAGGCGGCGAACTCTCGGTTCTCGCGGGCTTTTTCTTGTTCGCCTCGGATCCAACTGTCCAATATCCCCATCTGGTCGAGGTAAGCCGAAGGGAGTTCCAGTTTTGAATCGATTTGAAGGCGTCGGACAAAATCGAGTTTTCCGAAGGCTTCCATCCATTGGGAGGAACTTTTGAGCGCGGCACCCTGTGCTAACAAGAAACCACATCGAACAATCGCGGCCTCGCGCCATATCTTCCCTTCTAGCTGTGTCTTAAAACCCACCGCTTCGATGCTTTCGATCGCCGACACGATCCGTGCAGGCCCGCTGCTACCCAACATTGCGCGGAGCTGTTCCAGATGCGCTGCGAGCACCTTGGCATCGAGCCGGGCCATTTCGGCTTGGGCATTAGAATCGGTCGGGTTAAGACGCACGATGCTCTGCAGCGTTTGCAACGCCTCGTAGTCATTCCGATCCAACACCGCCCTCCGATAGGTGGCATAGAGCGGATCATCTGTCGTGATGCCCTGTCCGTAACAATCATTTAACGCTTTAACAGGGATTTCCTCGATCCGTTCCGCGATCTCCAACGAGTTAGTGTGGCAAAAGCCTCGCCATTCATTCCCGGTGTGGGAATCCAAGATCGTGATGAGATCCAGCAGGTTCGGCGTGGTTTCAGCAAGCTGAATGGCTTGATGAGCATCGCCTGCCTTAATCATCCCTTC
>SXQI01000095.1 GCA_005793025.1 Verrucomicrobiales bacterium | reverse complement strand
TAGCCCCCACCCGAACGATTATAGGAACCTCCTCGGGAATAGCCTCCTGATCCACCCGGTCTGAAATTTGCCCCTGTCCCAATTTGACTGGCAACTCCCTGCGCTCCGACGACCCCCGGTGCGCCTGTCCCTCCGCCACTCCCTCCGATCAGTGCACTCATCGTCGCGTAAATATCCGTTACTTTTCCGTATTTAATTGGGATCACAGAAAGTTGAAAATCAGACTCTGGAGGAACGTCAATTTTCTTGATCAACTCGAGCATCCGTTTGATGTTCGATACGTTGTCGCGAAGCACCAAGGTTTGGTTGCTATCAATTGGGGTAACTGCAGTCGCCGACTTTGAAAAGGATTGTAGTGTGGGTCCGATTTCACTGGGCTTCAACGCCTTCAATTGGACGATTTTTGTAATGAACGCTTCAGAATCGGGCAACTCACCGACGTCTTGGATATTGATCGCTGTGCCTTCCTTGTCGGCCTGAGCAGAAGGAACTGCTTTCACAAACTTTTGACCGATAGGAATCATGGCAATCCCATTGAGCGATAAAACTCCTTCCATGGCCTCTACCACCTCACGACGAGTCAACTTTGTTTGAGCTTTGAGAGTCACCCCTGCAGGTGCAGGAAGGGTGTAGGCCCGCAAAACCGTCCGACCAGAATACAACGCGTAAACATCCAGAAACGTGTTCACATCTAGACCTTGAAACTGCACATCCCCCGCTTCATACGCCTCATTTTCATCACCCTCAGGATCAATTGTGGCAGCAGCCGCAGCAAGAATCGCAGCGGAGTTGGTGACACTGTCCGCAGCGGGCTGAGCCGTCGCGGGCAGCGTGGATGGCACCTGAGCCCGTCGGGATGTTGCTGCTGGATTGCCTGCGGGAGAGTTTGTTGACGTCGCACCTAACGGCGTAGATCTGAGTTTGGGAGCAGGCGCGGTGGCATCGGAGGGTGTGGCATCAGGAGCCGAGTTCCTCACCCGCCTGAACCCCGGGACTTGATTGGTTCCCGCTGGGATCGCATTCGTTCCTAAAACTTTCGGGGTGGCGTTCGTCCCAGGGGTCGCTCCCAAGGGTTTCGCGCTACTCGGCAAAACGGATGGTGGAGCGATTTCCGGAGGCGCGACGGGATCCGACGCGGCTTTACTCTGCGGAACCTTTTCAGGAGCTTGGGCGAAAGCACATGGGAGAAGTGCTAGGCCGAGAAACCCGAGCGATAGGAGAATGGCGAACGGTTTCATAACGTGTTTCATTTAGGATGGACGCCGGTTGGAATTGACGGGAGCGTTTGTCGGTTGTGGCTTTGCTGGCAGGGATTCACTGACGGAAGGAGTCGGGGCGACCGAAGTAGGGGCACCTTTTGCCGGGACCGTGCCCGCGATGCGCGCCGGACTCGCAGCAACCGCAGGTCGCTTTTGATAACTCGCGACAAACAAGAGCGAACCAACCAATCGAGTCTGACTCGTATCAGGTTTGATATTCATCTCTCGCACCCGAATCATGGAATTACCGAGGGCCAAATTTGACAGAAAATCTACCAACGATTTGCCGTCGGAGTTGAAATCAATCGTCAGAAATTGATCCTCAAAAAATTGATTGGTCTTGGAAATACTCACTCGCGGCCGAGGATCATACCGATTGACCATCAACCCGCTGGTAGTGGCTTCGGTTTGTACGATCCGCTGGAGTTGGAGTTCTTCATTGAGCACCTCTGACCCCGTGCCTTGGAGGGATTTCAGTCGGTCTTTCGTGATCGAAGTCTTAGCAATTTCGGTTTCGTAAGTTTGCAAACTGCGTCGAGCCCGATCGAGTGCTAATTCAGTTTTGCCAAGATCACTCAAATGAGGCATCACAAAAAGCAGATTTAAGACAACGAATACCAGCACCGCCACGCCAACCACAATTCGACGTTCTTGTGGGCGTAAATTCAATTTGTCCAAGAAACTATTCATGGCACCTCGGATCGGTTGAGCTCACAAGTGAACGTCCAAGATACACCGGACGAACCGGGTCGCGTCGTGGAGGTCGGGGGAGAAACTCGACTGAACATGGCTTGATCCCCGGCGGTTGCCTGACGCAATGCATCGTTGTAATCAGACAATTTGCTGGCTTGGTCGGATGGAACGCTCCCATGAAGTTCCATGGATTGGCCCTTCGAAAAAACCAACCAATTAATCGTCATTTCCGGAGGCAACAGTTCGGAAGCAACCCGAAGACAATCCATCGAGGCGTATTTCAGATCATACTGATCCTGCAATATTGCGACCTGTTCCTTGAGTTGAAGTGCGTTGGTGTAAGCCACCTTGATGGAGTTGATCTTGCTCTCAACTTGGCCTTTTTGAATCACTCGGAATTGGAGCATTCCAAAATAAGCCAGCACACCCATGACGTAGACCGTGAACAACACCCCCAAGGCTCGCATCCAAAGCCGATCGACAAAAAGTTGTCGGTATTTGGTCCCAAATTCGGCTGGAAGCAAATCCAGAGCCTGTTCGTGTCGAAAAGCCCGCCGGGCTGCGAACTCGGCTAATTCCGAACGACCGAATGCTGGCCTTGTTTCAACAGGTGTTTCCACCCAATCCTTCAACAAGGGTAACCATGTGGTCTGGACTGCTTCATCTCCCACTAATAAACACCTCAGAGGAAAATCTAGCCAACCTTCAACTTCCCCAGCCCACGCGGTTTTGAGCAACTGGTCCTGTAGTAACGAAGTTTGGTCGGACCCTGACGGCAGATGAATCATCTGGAGATTGCGAAGCATCCCACCATACCACCACGCCGTGAGGCAAAAAAGATTGCCCAATTCAGTCGATGGGTAAAGCCAGACCCCATCGCTGTCCGGCAGCCGAGCCAGCAACTGATCTAACTGAGGCAGTTCAATTCGGTCGGGGTGATAGCCTCCGTCCTCAAGTTGTTTCGCCAGACCCTCCACATGATCGCGTTCCACCATTGCTGCAATCACATCGGTCGCTTTTGCGTCCGGCGACGAGGGCAACACCGCATAACTCCAAACCATTTGACTGATGGGAACCGGCGAAAGCTTTTCGATTTGGAACTCCAACATCGAAGCGATCTCGGCTTGGTCGGTGGTCGGCAGTTGGACCACACGGAGGAAAACTTTTTCCGCTCCTAACCAAGCCAGATTCAAACGCGGTTGGTAAATCGTCCGCCAATCCTTCCCGACAAGTTTTGCTGGTAAAACTGAGGCAGGCCCGACCGCGAGATTAGATTTCAGACTCGGATTGCCCTTCTCGACACCAAATTGCCAAAACTGCCTGCCAGTTGGTGAAACTTGGACGACGTTGCAGGTGTGAATGGATTGAGGCTTCTTCACGGTTTCATATCTTCCACCAGTGCCCCCATGTGCTCCTCGGACTGAGTTACTCGCAATACCTCTTCAATCGTTGTCTGACCGGCCATCACTTTAATCCATCCGTCGCTTCTCAACGTCCGCATCCCACCCTCGATCGCTTTTGCAGCAATCGTCGATGCGGCAGAACGGTTGAGGATCAGCGGTCGAAGTTGCTCGGTCAGAATCAGGAGTTCATAAATACCCATCCGCCCCTGATAACCCAATTGCCGACACGATTCGCATCCCGCTCCTTTATAAAATTTCGCCGTCTCGATCTGATCCGCTGGGAAACCAATTTTTAGCAAGTAATCCCGCTCTACTCGCTGCTCCGTCTTACAATGCTTGCAGATGGTTCTGACCAAACGCTGTGCCAATACGGCTTCAACCGACGACGCAACAAGAAATGGCTCGATCCCCATATCGATCAATCGAGTGAAAGCACTCGGGGCATCATTTGTATGCAAGGTGCTGAACACCAAGTGGCCAGTTAGAGCTGCACGAATAGCGATTTCTGCCGTCTCCAAATCGCGCACCTCTCCCACCATGATGACATTGGGGTCTTGGCGAAGAATGTGCCTCAGCCCCATCGCGAAAGTTAGGCCGATGTCCGCACGCACCGCAATCTGGTTGATCCCCTTGAGCTC